>JAUZEY010000264.1 GCA_030838785.1 Actinomycetota bacterium
AAGATGTCCTCTCCGGCGAAGCGGGCCTCCCCGGCGGTCGCCCGCTCCAGCCGGAGGAGCAGCCGGGCCAGCGTCGACTTCCCGCACCCCGATTCCCCCACCAACCCGAGGGTCTCCCCCCGGCCGAGCCGGAACGAGACGCCGTCGACCGCCCGAACGGCGCCGGTTGCCCGTCGCACCACCGACCCGCCGGTGAGCGGGAAGTCCTTCGTCAGCCCCACGGCCTCGAGGACCGGCGCCGTGCCCCCGACCGCGCCTGGGGCGGACTCAGCCGTCACCACGCCCGACCTCCCCCGAGCGCCAGCACGCCGCCTGCCGGTCGCCCGCCGCCTGCCGGTCGCCCGCCCCCTGCCGGTCGCCCGCCCCCTGCCGGTCGCCCGCCGGCTTCTGGGCGTCCTCCGCCGGGTTCCGGTCGGCACTCGCCGACTCCGGCCCGATACCGGCCGGCTCCCAACCGACACCCGCCGGGTCCGGCGGGGAGCGGTCGATCGGCGGCTCACCGGATCTCGGCACCGATCGTGCCGAAAAAGCGGGACGATCCGTGCCGAGATCCGAAACGGCCCCGGGCTCGTGCCCCAGCAGCGCCAGCGGGGGGCGCTCGGAGCGGCACCGCTCGATGACGTAGGGGCAGCGGGGGTGGAAGGGACAGCCGGGCGGGATCCGGGCCAGGCTCGGTGGGGCGCCGGCGATGGGGCGCAGGCGTTCCTCACGGCCGGACTGGCCCCGGGGCACGGAGGCCAGCAGGCCTTCGGTGTAGGGGTGCGCCGGCGCCGAGAGCACGGCATCGGTCGGGCCGGTCTCGACGATCCGGCCGGCGTACATCACCGCCACCCGGTCGGCGGTCTCGGCCACCACCCCGAGGTCGTGGGTGATGAGCAGGAGGCCCATGCCGGTCTCGGCCCGGAGGTCGTCGAGCAGCTCGAGGATCTGGGCCTGCACGGTCACGTCCAGCGCCGTGGTCGGCTCGTCGGCGATCAGCACCGTCGGGTCGAGGGCCAGGGCCATGGCGATCATCACCCGCTGGCGCATCCCGCCCGAGAACTGGTGGGGGTACTCCCCCACCCGCTGGGCGGCGCCCGGGATCCGCACCCGTTCCAGCAGCTCCACCGCCCGCCGGCGGGCCTCCCTCCGGGACAGTCCGCGGTGGACCCGGAACATTTCGGCGATCTGGAAGCCCACCGACCACACCGGATTCAGCGCCGACAGCGGATCCTGGAACACCATGGCCAGGCCGCTCCCCCGCACCCGGCGGCGGTCCTCGGAGGAGGCGGCCAGCAGATCGACGCCCTCGAAGGCCACGGATCCGCCCACCACCCGCCCGGGCCGTTCGATGAGGCCCATGACCGCCTGGGCGGTGACGCTCTTCCCCGACCCCGACTCCCCGAGGATGGCCAGCGTCTCCCCGGCGGCGAGGTCGAAACCGACACCGTTCACGGCCGACACCACCCCGTCCGTCGTCGGGAACTCGACCACCAGGTCCCGCACCGACAGCACCGGCGCCGCCGCCGTCACGTCAGCGGAGGCGGGGATCGAAGGCATCGCGCAGGGCGTCGCCCAACAGGACGAAGGCGAGGACGGTCACGCTGAGGAACAGACCCGGGAACAGCAGCAGGTGGGGCGCCGACAGCAGCCGGGGCTGGGCCCCGGCGATCATCAGCCCCCAGGAGATGGCCGGGAGCTGCAGACCGAGGCCCAGGAAGGAGAGCGTGGCCTCGGCGGCGATCACGATCCCGACCCGGATGGCGCCGTAGACGATCACCGGCGCCAGCGCGTTGGGCAGCACGTGGCGGGCCATCAGCCGCAGGTCGCCGGCGCCGAGGGCCCGGGCGGCGGTGACGTACTCCAGGTCCCGCACCGTGAGCACCGCCGAGCGCATGAGGCGCGTCATCGTCGGCCAGCCGAACAGGACCAGGACCAGCGTCAGCTGCGGGAGGCCGTTGCCCCCCAGCACCGCCAGCACGACCACCGCCCCGAGGAAGGTCGGGAGGGCGAACCACACGTCGGTCACCCGGGCGATCAGCGTGTCGACGATGCCGCCGTAGAACCCGGCCAGCGTGCCGAGCACCACCGCCACCAGCGCGGTGCCGGCGACCGTGGCGATGCCGATCGTCATCGACACCCGGGCGCCGTGGATCACCTTGGCGTAGTAGTCGCAGCCCTGCAGGTCGTAGCCGAACCAGTGCCCCGCCCTCGGCCGCAGCAGGCTGCGGGACAGGTCGCAGGCCCGGGGATCGGTGCGGGTGAACAAACCCGGGAACACCGCCATCACCGTGAACAGCGCGATGACCACCGCCGGCACGAGGAAGAGCGGGTTGCGGCGCAGCTGGCGCCAGGCGTCGGACCACAGCCCGGCTTCCCGGGCGGGTGCGCCGGCATCGAGTCTGGCGGCATCGAGTCTGGCGGCATCGGGGGGCGGCGCCGACATCGACATCAGCGGTACCGGATCCTCGGGTCGAGGACGGCGTAGAGGACGTCGACCAGCAGGTTGGCCAGGATGAAGATCAGCACCAGGGCGGTCACGACGCCGACCACCGTCGGGTACTCCTGGGTGTGGACGGCGTTGAACGTGGCCTGGCCGATCCCGGGCAGGTTGAAGATCCCCTCCGTCACGATCGCTCCGGCCATGAGCGACCCGAGATCCACGCCGAGGAACGTGACCACCGGGATGAGCGAGTTGCGCAGGGCGTGGACGCCGACCACCCGCCGCTCCGACAGCCCCTTGGCCCGGGCGGTGCGGACGTAGTCGGCCCGCATCGCCTCCATCAGGCTGGCCCGGGCCAGGCGGGCCACGTAGCAGAGCGACAGCGAGCCCAGCACGACGGCGGGCAGGAAGTAGCTCCGCCATCCCTCCCGGATCCCCACCACCGGGAACCAGCCCAGCTTCACGCCGAGCAGCAGCTGAGCGCAGTAGCCGAGGACGAAGACGGGGACGGCCACCACCACCGTCGTCGAGACCAGCACGAGGCTGTCGACGAGCGAGCGGCGGCGCAGCCCCGCCACCACCCCGGCGGCAAGGCCCACCACCGCCTCGAACAAAAACGCCAAAAGACCGAGGCGGATCGTGACCGGGAACCGCTGGCGCATGATCTCAGCTACCGGCCGGCCCCGGAAGTTGGTGCCGAAGTCGCCGTGGGACAAGCCCTGCAGATATTTGCCGTAGCGGACGAACAGCGGGTCGTCGAGGTGGTAGCGGTGGCGCAGCTCGGCCCGCACCGCCGGCGTCACCGGCCGATCGCCGGCCAGGGCGTCGATCGGGTCGCCGGGCACGGCGTAGACGAGGGCGAAGATGAGGAACGTGGCCCCGAAGAAGACGGGGATGACCTGCAACAGCCGCCGCATGACGTAGCGGGTCAGGTCACCCCACCACCTGCACGTCCTGGACCCGGATGCGGCTGAACGGGTCGATGGCCACGTGGGTCACCCGGTCGCCGTGGACGGCCCGGGTCTTCCCGAACCACAGCGGGATGACCGGCATGTCGTCGAGGATCACGTCCTCGGCGGCCTGGTAGGCGGTGATGCCGGCCGCCACCGACGGCGCCCGGTCCCCTTCGGCTATGTGCTGGTCGACGAGCGGGTTGGCGTAGCCGGTGCGGTTGGTGCGGGCCCCGGCCGTGTAGAGCGGCGCGATGTAGGTGTGGGGGCTCGGGTAGTCCATGAGCCAGCTGGAGAAGAACGGCCCGGTGACCTTGCGGGCCTTGACCAGCGACAGGAACTGCGAGAAGTCGAGGACGTCGAAGCGGATGTCGGTCAGCCCCAGGTTGGTGCGGAGCATGTTGGCCATGGCCTCCAGCGCCGGCTGGTTCTCGGCGCTGGTCGAGAACCACAGGTGCAGCGGCCCGGTGAAGCCGCCGGCGGAGGCCAGGATGCGCCGGGCCCGGGCCGGGTCGTAGGTGCACAGCCGGCAGGCGTCGGGCCGGGATCCGGGCACCAGCGGGTTGATCACGGAGTGGGCCGGCTCCCGGCTGCCGTCGTAGATGGCCTTCGTGATGGCGTTGCGGTCGATGGCCAGGGAGACGGCCTGGCGGAGCTCTTTCCGGCCGAACGCCTTGTCCCACAAAGGGAATCCGAGGTAGTAGAAGGCCGAGCTACGCCGCTCGACGAAGCCCGACTTGAACTCGGC
Source organism: Actinomycetota bacterium (assembly GCA_030838785.1). Taxonomy (GTDB): domain Bacteria; phylum Actinomycetota; class Acidimicrobiia; order IMCC26256; family BP-133; genus BP-133. The sequence continues at coordinate 4,121 of JAUZEY010000264.1, forward strand.
GTGGGCCGCGGCGAGCTGGTCGGGCGGGATGTCGGTGGCGATGTCGAGGTTGCCGGCCAGCAGGTCCTCGTAGCCGCCGCCGGGCTTGGAGTAGATGCGGAACTCGACGGCGTCGGCCGACGGGGCCGGGCCCTTGTAGCCGGGGAAGCGCTTGAGGCGGATGGCCTCGTCGTGGCGCCAGCGCCCGTCCATCTCGTACGGCCCGTTGCCGACCGGCGCCTCCTCGAAGGCCCGCAGGTCGCCGTAGGCGGAGCGGGGCAGCGGGTAGAAGGCCTGGAAGCCGAGCAGGATCGGGAACTGGCTGAAGCTGTCGGCGAGCCTGACCGTGAACGTCGTGTCGTCCACCACCTTCAGGCCGGTCATCTCCCGGGTGGCCGGGTGCTCGGCCTGCAGGGCGGCGTAGCCCTCGACCTTGTTGAAGTAGCCGGCGTTGCCGTTGGCGTTGGGGGCGTAGGCGGCGAAGTTCCAGGCGTCGACGAACGACCGGGCGGTGACCGGCTCGCCGTCGTGGAACGTCCAGCCGGGCTTGATGCGGATCGTCCAGGTGCGCTGATCGTCGGTGGTGATCGACTCCGCCATGGCGTGGCGGGGCTCGGCCGTCTGGGGGTCGTACTCCACCAGCCCGGTGAACAGGGCCGAGAGGACCTGCCCGTCGGCCGTCGTGGTGGCGTTGGCCGGCACGAGATGCTCCGGCTCGCTGGCCGACACCGAGAACGCCCCACCCCGGATCTGCCCGTCCGGGAGGCGCAGCCCGGCCGCCTCCTTGAGGTCCCCGCCGCCCGCCGAGCACCCGACGAGGCCGGCCCCCATCAGGAGGACGGGCGCGAGCACGCCGGCCACCGCCCGCCCGCCGCCACGCCGCCACGTCCCCAACACGGACCCACCATACGCGCCGCCTCCCGTGAGGGGGCCGACCTCTGAGCGTGGGTGGCGCCCGCAGACGAACGGTCGTCCCGAACCGGCGTTCCTTTTCCGCTGTATCCCGGAAATCGAACGCCGGTTGGCGCCGGCGCCGGACCGAGGCAACCTCTCAGGAGGGGAATCATCCGACGCCGGGCGATTACCCGCCACCGTCCCGGCGCGCAACCGCGGTCCCCGGCCGCCAGGGAGTGCGTGTCGGCGGAGCACCAGCGGGGTAGCTCCCCGGAAGAGGGCCAGCTACACCGAAAGAGTCGTTGACGGTCGAGGAGGACGACGTGAGGGACGGCGAGGACGGCATCGTGCTGACGGAGCGCGAGCGGGAGGTGCTGGCCGGGCTGGCCGAGTCGATCGGGGATCCGTGGCTCGCCGGCCAGCTGGCCGGAGGGGAGCACAGCCCGGCGCCGACGCCCCGCCGCCCCCGCCGGTGGCCCTCCGCCGGCACCACCCTGGCCGGCACCGCCCTGGGCGGCTGGATCGGGCTCCTGCTCGTCGTGGCGGGCGCAACCCTGGCCGGCACGACCTTCATGCACTCGACCGTCGTGGCGTCCCTCGGCCTGGCCGTGATGGGCGTCGGCCTGTGGAGGCTGGCCGTCGACCGGGGCGAGGTCATCGTCGGCCGGCTCCGCGCCGCCGCCGGATGGCGTCGGGGCCAGGCGGGCGCCGCCCGCAGAGCTGACCCCGCCCGCTGACGACCGGTGCGGGCTACCGGTCCGACAGCAGGGCTCCGGCCGGAAGGTCGGGCAGTTCGACGTCCCCCGCCTCGCACACCGCCTGCAGCGGCGTGATCGTGGCGTAGCCGGAGGCGATCAAGGCGGCGTCGGTGCCCGGCTCGTACTCGGCCTCGATCTCGGCCAGCGCCACCTTGAAGAAACCCTCCCCCCGCTCCGAGACGTTGGTCTGCACCGCGCCGAAGCGGGCCAGGCGGGCCCGCTTGAAGCCCGCCACCTCCGCCAGCGGGATGTTCGGCGCGTTGACGTTGAGCACGGTCCCCGGGGCCGACGACAGCAGCGCCGGCAGCGCCCGGCGGGCGACCTCGGCCGCCGTCTCCCAGTGGGGCGGCGCCGACGCCGACGGCGCCACCCCCGCCCCCGACGGCGAACGCATCCGCACGTTGAGCGACACGGCCATCGCCCGGGCGCCGAACGTCGAGGCGGTCAGCGCCGCTCCGGCCGTCCCCGAGTGGAGAATGGCGTAGCCGGTGTTGGGCCCGTTGTTGATGCCCGACAGCACGACGTCGGGCGCCGGGCCGAACGCGCCCCGCATGCCGGTCAGGGCGATGAAGGCCGGCAGCCCGCCGACGGCCAGCACGGCGGCGGCGTCCTCCAGGCCGGCCACGGTGCGGGGCTCGACCACGAAGTGCCCGTCCTGCTCGACGGCGGTGATGGAGGCGCTGGCGCCGCTGCACTCCTGCATCGGGGCCGCCACCACCACCTCGAGACCGGCCTCGAGGGCCACCAGGGCCAGGACCCGGAGGCCCTCGCTCCCGATGCCGTCGTCGTTGGTGACGAGGCACCGCAGCCGCTTGGCCGCTCCCTCGCCCCGGACGGCCCCGGCGGGCGCCGCCGCCCGCCGGCTCAGCTCGTCGAGCGATACCTCGCGGTCAACGGGGCGGTCAACCGGGCGGTCAACGGGGCGGTCAACGGGGTGGTCACCGTTCTTGCCGTGCTCCGCCCGGCCGTTCCCGCTGTCGTCGGCGCTCATGCGTGGCTCCTCGTGTCGTGGCTCAGGGATCGGAGTTCGATGTGGGAGGCCAGCCGCTCGATCTCCCGCCGGTCGCCGGTGGCCAGGCCCCGGCGCGTCACGTTGAGGGCGGCGGCCGCCGCCCCCAGCCGCAGGGCGTCGAACATGTCCGTTCCCCGGGCCAGGCCGGCGGCGAGGCCGGCGGTCATGGAGTCCCCCGCTCCCCGGTGGTCGACCACCTCCACCCTCGGAGGCCGGATCGTCACGGCGGCGTCGCCGACCAGGGCCAGCGCCGGTTCCTCGGCCCGGGTGACGACGACGTGCTCGGCTCCCTGGCGGCGGAGCTCGAACAGGGCCTCGACGAGCTCCTCCTCCCCCGCCTTGTCGACCCGCCCGTCCTCCAGGAGCTGTTCGTGGCTCACCTTGAGGACGGTGAGGCCGCCCTCCAGGGCGCAGGTCAACGGCTCCCCGCTGAGGTCGGCCAACACCGGCGTACCGTTGGCCCGCAGGTCGCTCGCCAGGCGGCGGTAGTGGTCGGACGGCAGCACCGGCGTCGCCCAGGGTCCGGGCCCGGCCAGCACCGCCACCCGGGCCTCGAGCCCTCCGACGAGGGCGGCGCCGTACAGATCGTCGAGCTCGTGGCGGTCGAGGGGATCGGGCGGCGTCTCGGCCACCGTGACCCGTTCGCCCCCGCGCCGGTCGTGGACGTAGGCGCCGTTGGACCCGACCGTCTCGATGGCCCGCAGGCTGATGTGCTCGTCCTGGCCGACCAGGGTGCGGACGACCCGGCCGCTCTCCCCGCCGAACGGCCCGCAGACCGACACCTCCACGCCGAGGTTGGCGATCATCTGGGCCACCCAGAACCCCTGGCCGCCGGCGTGGAGATGGATCTCGTCACCGTCGCTCCCGGCCTCTACGGTGACGGTGAGGAGCGGATCGGGGGCGAACACGAACGCGCGATCGGCCATCGTGACCGACGGTACCCATCGCTCGGACTGGTAATCCCGGGCGTGCACCGGACACGGCCGACGGGGGCGCCGGAGGCGCCCAGAATGACAGTGTCGGGGATGCCTCGGCCAGGGTAGGAGGGCGGGCATGACGACGATGCGGGTGGTGCCGATGGCCCCGGGCGAGTTCGGGGTCGAGGTCGAAGAGGGCAACGAGGTGACCGGGCACAAGGTGCGCCTGCCGCCGTCGTTCCTCGACGACCTCCTGCTCACCGACGTCGACCAGGAGCTCATCGTGCGGGAGACGATCGACTTCCTGCTGGAGCGGGAGCCGGCGACGTCGATCCTGCCCGAGTTCTCGCTCGTCGACGTCACCCGTTACTTCCCCGAGTTCCCCGAGGAGCTGCAGCGCCGGCTGTCGTAGCCGGGGCGCGAGGGGCCGTGGGGGCCAGGACCAGGGAATCCCGCTATCGGGACCGGCGCCACGCCGGCCAGGTCCTCGGCTGGCGGCTCGTCGAGGCCGGTGTCCTCGACCGCTTCCCGGGTTCCCGCCTCGTGCTCGGCCTGCCCCGGGGCGGCGTGCCCGTCGCCGGCGAGGTGGCCCGGATCCTGGCTGCTCCGCTCGACGTGTTCCTCGTCCGCAAGCTCGGGGTGCCGGGCCAGGAGGAACTGGCCATGGGGGCCATCGCCAGCGGCGGCACCCGGGTCCTCAACCGGCCGGTCATCGAGCGTCTCGGGATCAGCGCCGACGACGTCGAAGCGGTCGCCCGGGCCGAGGCCGACGTCCTCGCCCGGCGGGAGCGGGCCTACCGCCACGGCCGGCCGCCCAGCCCGGTGGCCGGCGCCACCGTCATCGTGGTCGACGACGGCCTCGCCACCGGAGCCAGCATGCGCGCCGCCCTCCAGGGGCTGCGAGCCCGGGAGCCGGCGGCGGTGGTCGCCGCCGTCCCGGTGGGGTCGGCCGACACCTGCCGGGCGCTGCGGGCCGACGCCGACGAGGTCCTCTGCGTCCGCATGCCCGATCGGTTCCTGGCCGTCGGACAGGCCTACGACGACTTCTCGCCGACCACCGACGACGAGGTCCGGGCCGTGCTCGACGCCCTGTCGTGCGGCGCCTCGTCGTCGAATTAGCCGAGTTTCGGGCGGACCGCCGGAGGTGACCGTCGATCTCCGAGAAATCTCCGCATCGTCCCTGAGCGCTCACCGGGGCCGGGTCCGTATCCTCCGTGTGTGGCCACCGTCGTCGTCATCGAGGATGAGGAACCCATCGCTGCCGCCGTCGCCGCCCGGCTACGCAGCGAGGGCTTCGACGTCGAGGTGGCCGCCGACGGCCCGTCGGGCGTGGCCGTCGTAGAGCGGACCCGGCCCGACCTCGTCGTCCTCGACCTCATGCTCCCCGGCTTCGACGGCCTCGAGGTCTGCCGGCGGATCCAGAAGGAACGGCCCGTGCCGGTCCTCATGCTGACGGCCCGCGACAGCGAGACCGACCTCCTCGTCGGCCTCGCCGTCGGCGCCGACGACTACCTGACGAAGCCGTTCAGCCCCCGGGAGCTGGTGGCCCGGGTCCACGCCATCCTCCGGCGGGTCGACCGCTCGGCCGAGGCGAAGGCGGCCGCCGACCCCGCCGTGCGGACCCTCCGGCTCGGCAAGGTCGCCCTCGAGCCGGCCACCCGGCGGGCGACCCTCGACGGCGAGCCCGTCCACCTCACCCCGACCGAGTTCGACATCCTGACCCTCCTCGGCGACAAGCCAGGGGTCGTGTTCACCCGGGAAAAAATGCTGGCCGAGATCTGGGGCTACCGGGACGGGTTCGGCGCCCGGACCGTCGATTCCCACGTGCAGGCCCTGCGCCGGAAACTGGGCGCCGGCGTCATCCGTACCGTCCACGGCGTCGGATACGCCGCAGGAGACGACGAGCTCTCCCCCAAGGCGAACCCCCCCGGGGCTCGGGGTGTCCCCGAAAAGCTCCGGGGGGTCCCCGGAAAGAACAGTCCGTGAAGCCCTCCCTCCGGCGGCCGCTCGACGGCCTGCCGTCCATCAAGTGGAAGCTCGGCGCGGTGATCGTGGCCGCCGTGGTCGTGACCGTGATGGTCGTCGACTTCGGTGTGCGGGCCGGCGTGTCGCCCATCCTCTCCGGGCTGGCGGCCGGAAGCCTGTCGATCCTGATGGTGCAGGTCCTGGCCCGGGGCATGACGTCGCCGCTGCGGGAGATGGCCGCCGCCAGCCGGGCCATGGCCCAGGGCGAGTACGGTCGCCGGGTCACCGCCACGTCCCTCGACGAGGTCGGCGAGCTGGCCCGGGCCTTCAACGCCATGGCCGCCGAGCTGGCCGAGACCGACCGGATGCGGCGCGACCTGGTGGCCAACGTGTCCCACGAGCTGCGGACCCCGATCACCGCCCTCCAGGCCGGCCTCGAGAATCTGGTCGACGGCGTGGAGCCGCCGGGCCCGGAGCAGCTCCGCACGATGCTCAAGCAGGCCGAGCGGCTCGGCCGGCTCGTGACCCAGCTGCTCGACCTGTCCCGCCTGGAATCGGGGGCGATCCCGCTCCAGCGGAGCACCTTCAAAGTGCTGCCGGTACTGGAGGACGCGGCCGACGAGTGCCGCCTCCATGCCCCCCATGTGCAAGTCTCCGTGTTGGTGGACGAGCCGGGGCTCGTGGCCGACGGTGACCCGGAGCGGGTCCACCAGGTCGTCGCGAACCTCCTCGAGAACGCCATCCGGCACTCACCCACCGGGGGGAAAGTCGAAGTACGGGCCCGCCCCGAGAAGGGGCGGGTCGCCATCGAAGTACTGGACGAGGGGCCAGGGATCCCCGAAGAGGAGGCGAGCCGGGTGTTCGAACGCTTCTACCGGGCCGACACGGCCCGCTCGTCGAGCGTGGGAGGGGCCGGTCTCGGCCTCGCCATCGCCCGCTGGATCGTCGACCTCCACGGGGGCGACATCCGGGCGGAGCGGCGCACGCCGACGGGCTGCCGGATGGTCGTCCTGCTCCCGGGAGTGGCCCGGTGACCCTTTCCGGAGAGAGCAAGGTTCTGACCGGCGAGGCCTCCGTGGTCGAGGCGTTGCGACGGATCCAGCGGGGCGAGATGGTCCTCGTCTCCGACGGCGCCGACCGGGAGGACGAGGCCGACCTGACGATGGCCGCCCAGTGGGTGACCCCCGAGGCCATCGCCTTCATGCTCCGCCACGGCCGGGGCCTCGTCTGCATGCCCTGCGAGGGCGCCCGGCTCGACCGCCTCGGCATCGGAGCGATGGTCACCGAGGCCGGCTGCGACACCGCCTTCACGGTCTCGATCGACCACCACAGCGTGGGCAGCGGCATCTCGGCTGTCGACCGCGCCGCCACCATCCGGGCCATCCTCGACCCCTGGGCCGGCGGGGCCGACTTCGTCCGGCCCGGCCACGTCTTCCCCCTCCGGGCCCGGGACGGCGGCGTGCTCGTGCGGACGGGCCACACCGAGGCCGCCGTCGACCTGGCCCGCATGGCCGGTTTGGCGCCCTGCGCCGTGATCTGCGAGGTCCTCAACGACGACGGGACGATCGCCCGGGGCCCCGAACTCGACCGCCTGGCCGCCGACCAGGGGCTGGCCCGGGTCACGATCGACGACCTCGTGGCCTACCGGCGGTCCGTCCTGCGGCCCGGCGTCCGGGTGTCGCTGGTTACCTAGGCGCCCGCCCCGCCTAGGCCGGGAGGTGCTCGTGCGGCTCTCCCTCGGCCCGGGCCAGCTCGATGCGCTCCTGGCCGACCTGCACCAGCCGCAACATCGTGACGAGCCCGAGGCCGCCGAGCATGTTGCCGGCGGTGGCCACGCCGACGACGGCCAGCCAGTGGGCGTAACCGAACGGCGCCCCGGCGTGGAGGGCGGCGAAGCTGAGCAGCGAGACGACGATGGCGTGGTTGAGCGTGCCGGCCACGAGCAGGAAGGCGGCGGCCATGGCCGCCGCCAGCTTGGCCGGGACCGACTCCGTCGACCGCTCCATCCAGGTCATCAGCGTGATGACCAGCCCGCCCAGGATGGCCAGGGCGAAGGCCCGCCCGACCGGGAACCGGGCGTACTCGGTCGCGATCTCCACCGCCGTGTGCCGCAGCTTGGGTTGGCCGGCCATGATCAGGCCGGTCATGACCCAGCCGCCGGCGAGGTTCATGACCGCCGTCCCGAACCACAGCCGGAGGAGCTTGCCGATCGAGGCTCGCCGGGCGGTCACGGCCATCACCGGAACCAGGAAGTTCTCCGTGAACAGCTCGCTCTGCGCCAGCGTCAGGGCGATGAAACCGATCCCGAAGGCCAGCCCGGCCAGGAGGCTGCTGCCGGTCGCCTCCTTGACCAGCAAGAGGCCCAGGACGCCGAGACCGACGTCGAAACCGCCCACGACCCCCGTCGCCAGCAGCCCCGGCCAGCTCCGGGTGAGCCGGTGCTCGCCCTCGGCCACCGTCCGGAGGAACGTCTCGGTGAGCTCCTGGCCGCCGGACTGGGCCTCGGCGGCGACGGCCAGATCGTGGCCCATCTGCCCGTCAGTGATGCGGGTCTCGATCACGGACGCCCTGTACCCGCCGCCAGAAGCTGGAAAACGGCGGGCAGGGGTGATCCGCCGGGTGACCCGGCGGCCGATCAGGCCAGGACGCGGCGGCGGAACCCGTCGATGCCGAGCCAGCCGAGGACCAGTACGAAGCCGGTCAGGGCGGCGTACACGGCGGGGCCGGGCATGTGCGGCACCGGGGTGAGGGCCATGCGGAAGCCCTCGCTCATGTAGACGAGCGGGTTCACCAGCACGGCGACCTTGAGCCAGGGGATCGGGGTGAGGCGGGCCCAGGGGTAGTACGTCGCCCCGAGGAACGTGATGGGGATCACGATGACGGAGAACATCAGGGGCACCTGGTGGGGCTGCACCCGGGTGCCCAGGGCCAGGCCGAGCGACGCCCCGGTGAGGGCGGCCAGGGGCGCCACCGTGAGGAGGGCAACCCAGGAGATGTGCAGGTGCACCGCGCTGACCGGCACCACCGCCGCCAGCGGGAAGACGATGGCCCCGGCGATGAGGGCCTGGAGGGCGCCGGAGACGATCTTCTCCACCGCCACCGCCCACACCGGCAGCGGCGCCAGCACACGATCCTCGATCTCGCGGGTGTAGCCGAACTCCCGGACCAGCGGGAGGGCGACGGCCTGGATTCCCTGGAAGATCATGGCGGTGGCCACCACGCCGGCGATGAGCATGGTGGAGAAGTCGGCCGCGCCGCCGCCCGTCCCCCCGATGGCCTGGCCGATGCGGGGGAAGACGTAGGTGAAGACGAACAACAGCAGCAGGGGCTGCATGATCGTCCGCACCACGAAGATCGGCAGCTCCTTGCGGAGGACGGCGAGGTCCCGGAGCAGAAGGGCGCGGAATGCCTGGGCGGCTGCCGCCCGGCGGGGGCGGAGCTCGGCGAGGACGGGGGGCGCGGCACTCAATCCCGGAGCTCCTTGCCGGTCAGGGTGATGAAGACGGCCTCGAGGGTGGGCTCGGTGACCGACAGGTCGGTGACGGGAAAGCCGTGGGCGGCGGCGGCGGCGAAGATGCGGGGCAGCGTGTAGGCCACCGGGCCCGACACGTAGAGCAGGACCCCGCCCTCGCTGACGTGGGCCGACCGGGCCCCCTCCATGGCGGCGAGCACCGCGGCCAGCTTGCGGAGGTCGCCGACGGTCCCGACCCGGACGACGGTGTCGGCGCCGAGGGAGCGCTTGAGCCCGGCCGGTGTGTCGAGGGCCAGGATCTTGCCGTGGTCCATGATCGCCACCCGGTCGCAGAGGTGGTCGGCCTCCTCCATGTAGTGGGTGGTGAGGAGGATGGTCTGGCCCGCGCCGTGGAGCTCGGCCAGGATGTCCCACAGGGCGATGCGGCTCTGGGGGTCGAGCCCGGCGGTGGGCTCGTCGAGGAAGAGGATGCGGGGCCGGTGCAGGATCGCCCGGGCCACCATGAGCCGCTGGGCCATGCCGCCGGAGAGGGTGGCGACGTTGGCCGAGGCCCGGTCGGCGAGGCGGAACTGCTCCAGCAGCCGGCCGGCCTCCTGCTTGGCCTCGGAGGCGGGCATCCCGAAGTAGCGGCCGTGGAAGTAGAGGTTCTGCCAGACGGTCAGGTCGCGGTCGAGCGTGTTCGACTGCGGCACGACGCCGATCACCTGCTTGGCCCGGGCGGGGTCGGCCACGATGTCGACGCCGCCGACGACCGCCCGCCCCGAGGTCGGCACGACCCGGGTGGTGAGCATGCCGACCGTGGTGGTCTTGCCGGCGCCGTTGGGGCCGAGGAGGCCGAAGATCTCGCCCCGGCGAACCGACAGGCCCAGGTGGTCGACGGCCGTGAGGGGGGCGTTGCCCCGTCCGGGGAAGACCTTGGTGAGGCCGTCGGTGCGGATGACCTCGGCCGCCACTCCACGAGGCGCGGCGGTCTCCCCCCCGGGGGCGGGAGGCGCGCTGACGTCGTCGACCGGTCGGGTGTACATCCAGTGATCCTTCGGTCGGTCGGCGCCGCCGATCAAGGACGGCTCCGACGGGTTGAGGCATTTGCCCTGAACCCTGCCCTGCGGCGGGGTCCACCCATCGCCGGCCCGGAGCCGCTACCGTCCCCGGTGCTCATGACAGCACTCGGGCCCCAGCGCCACCGCATGTCACGCCGCTCCTCTCTCCGGCGGATGCTCGTCGTCCTCCTTCTCGTGTCCGGCAGCGCCTGCGGCACGGACTTCCTCCGGGTCGAGACCGTCAACCCGCCGCCGACCACCACCACGTCGACGTCGACCACGACGACGACGCGGCCGAAGCCGACAACGACCACCACCCGGGCGTCGACGTCGACCACCGTCACGACGAAGCCGAAGCCGAAAACTGCCCAACCGCCGCCCGTTCCAACCACCAGCCCGGGGTTCGGCCCGGAGAGCGCCGTTCCGCCGGCCGTGCCGGCGCCTCCGACGATGGCGGCCTCCCCGCTCACGGGGCTGCCGATGGACATCGTGCGGTCGAAGCGGCCCGTCCTCGTGGTGAAGATCGACAACGCGCCGAAGGCCCGGCCCCAGATCGGCCTCAACCAGGCCGACGTGGTCTTCGAGGAGGGCGTGGAGGGCGGCATCACCCGGTTCGCCGCCCTGTTCCACTCCGAGGAGTCGAAGCCCGTCGGCCCGGTACGGTCCGCCCGCTCCACCGACATCAAGATCGTCAGCGCCCTCCACCACCCGCTGTTCGCCTACTCGGGGGCCAACGCCCTGTTCAAGCAGTACGTGGCCGACGCGCCGCTGGTCGACGTCGGGGTCGACAGGTACCCCGACCGCTACCACCGCGACAACGGCCGGTCGTCGCCCTACAACCTCTTCTCCGAGACCGAGCAGCTCCTCGACCTGGCGCCGGACGGGTCGGTCCCGCCGCCCCCCCTGTTCGCCTTCCGCCCGCCGGGAACGGCGCCGTCCGGCCCTGGCGCCCACGCCGTGACCCACGCCCGGGTGTGGTGGCAGGCGTCGAAGCTGACCGAGGCGATCTGGGACTGGGACGTCACGGCCAAGGGCTGGCGCCGGACCCAGAACGGCGAGACCCACGTCGACGCCGCCGGCCGGCAGGTGACCCCGGCCAACGTGGTGGTGCAGTTCGTGAGCTACCACGACACCGGCCTCGTCGACAGCTCCGGCACGTCCGTCCCCGAGGCCGACGTCGTCGGCGAGGGCGACGCCTGGGTCCTCACCGGAGGCATGCTGATCCCGTGCCACTGGTCGAAACCCTCGAACACCGAGGTGACCCGCTACACCGACGCCACCGGCGCCGAGGTCCATCTGGCCCGGGGCAAGACCTGGGTCGAGCTGGTCCCCCCCAACCAGGGCGAAGCCAGCTGACCGACCGCCCCCCGGCGGTCCCGTCCGCCGCAACCGGCGTTCCTTCACCGGAATCGAGCGGAAAACGAACGCCAGATCGGCACCGCGGGCTGGCTCGGCCGACGCAAACAACACCGCCCCCACGGGCAACCGGCGTTCGGCTACGGGATTTCGGCGGAAATCGAACGCCGGAATCGGACGGGCGGCCGATCCCCGGCAACTGGCGTTCGTTTACCGGGATCTAGCGGAAATGGAACGCCGGTTCCGGAGGGCGGACTGGGGGCGGGAGGGCGGGGCCGGCCCTGTCTCGACTCCAGCCTTGGAGCTGTACCGGACCTGCGAGGTGGTCGACCTCCACATCGAGACCTTCGTCTGGACGCGGCTTTTCGGCTACGACCTCGCCCGGGCCCACGACTCCGGGCCGACGCGGGCCCGCTACCTCGGCCAGGCCGACCTTCCCCGCTTGATCGCGGCCGGGCTGTCCGGCGCGGTCCTCTCCATTGCCACCAACCCGGGCCGTCGCCGTGGCACCCGGACCGCCACCCTGCTGGCCAATATCGACCGCCTCCG
>JAUZEY010000267.1 GCA_030838785.1 Actinomycetota bacterium
GGCGGGGGAGGCAGGTGAGGCTCCCCAATCGAGGGGCGAAGGCGCTGGTGACGCCGGTACTCTGGCGTTACTGATGCTCAGACGACTCGATCTCCGCGGCCGGACCGGCGACGACCTCACCCAGGCCCTGGCGCGGCCCGAGCCGGGGGGCGACGGGCCCCTCGAGGCGGTGCGGGAGATCATCGCCGACGTCCGCAAGCGGGGCGACGACGCCCTGCGCGACCTGACCGCCCGCTTCGACGGCTGCCAGCTGGAAGAGCTGCTCGTTCCCCGGGGCGATCTCTCCCACGCCCTGGCCACGATCCCGCCCGGATTCCGGGAGGCGCTGGAGTTCGCCCGCGACCAGATCATGGCCTACCACCGGACCCAGGTGGAGGAGGAGACCCGCCACGAGCGGGAAGGGATCGTCATCCGGAACCTGATCCGGCCCGTCGACCGGGCCGGCTGCTACGTCCCCGGGGGGCGGGCGGTCTACCCGTCCACCGTGCTGATGACGGTCATCCCGGCCCAGGTGGCCGGCGTCCCCGAGATCGCCCTCTGCGTCCCACCCGGGCCCGACGGCACCGTTCCCCAGGCCACGCTGGCCGCCGCCGCCCTCCTCGCCGTCGACGAGGTCTACCGGGTCGGCGGCGCCCAGGCCATCGCCGCCATGGCCTACGGCACCGAGTCCATCCGGCCGGTCGACGTCATCGTCGGCCCCGGCAACGTCTACGTCACCCTGGCCAAGCGGGAGGTGGCGGGCGTGGTCGGTATCGAGGCCACCGCCGGCCCGTCCGAATTGGTGGTGGGGGCCGACGAGTCGGCCCCGGCGGACTTCGTGGCCATCGACCTCATGGCCCAGGCCGAGCACGGCCCCAACGGCGCCGCCCTCCTCGTCACGTGGTCGGAGCGCCTGGCCGACGCCGTGGCCGCCTCCGTCGACCGGCTCCTGGCCGAGTCGTCCCGCCGGGCCGACACCGAGGCGACGCTGCGCAGCGGCGGCGCGATCGTGCTCGTCGACGGGCCGGAGCAGGCCATGGAGGTCTCCAACATCGTCGCCCCCGAGCACCTCGAGCTGATGAACGCCGACCCGGCCTCGCTCGTCCCGCACGTCCGCCACGCCGGAGCGGTGTTCTGCGGCCACTTCGCCCCCGCCGCCGTCGGCGACTACGTGGCCGGCGTCAACCACGTGCTGCCCACCGCCCGCACCGCCCGCTTCTCCTCCGCTCTGCGGGTGGCCAACTTCCAGAAGCACCTCCACGTCGTCGGCCTCGACGAGAGCGCCCTGGGCCGGGTGGCGCCCTACGTGGTCGCCTTCGCCGACACGGAGGGGCTCGACGCCCACGCCAAGTCGGTCCGCATGCGCGGGGCCCGGGCATGATCGATTCAAGCCCGCGAATGATCAGTTCAAGCCCGCGAATGATCAGTTCAAGACAGTCGTGAGCGGGCCCCGGCTGCGGGACGACCTGGGCGATCTGGAGGGCTACCACTCGCCGCAGGTCGACGTCGCCGTCCGCCTCAACACCAACGAGAGCCCCTACCCGCCGCCGCCGGAGTTCTTCGAGGCGTGGACGGCCGCGGTCAGCGGGTCGGCCGCCCACCGCTATCCCGACCGGGCCGCCATCAGCCTGCGCTCCGCCCTCGGCGGCTTCCTGGGCCAACCGACCGAGCGGGTGTTCTGTGCCAACGGCTCCAACGAGGTGCTCCAGACGCTGCTCCTCGGCTACGGGGGCCCGGGTCGGACGGCCCTCGTGTTCGAGCCGTCGTACGTGCTCCACGCCCACATCGCCCGCATCACCGGCACCGGCGTGGTGACCGGCGAGCGGCAGCCCGACTTCCGCCTCGACCCGGCGGCGGCCGTCCGTCTCGTCGAGGAGGTCGAGCCCGACGTCATCTTCCTGACCACCCCCAACAACCCGACGGGGATGGTCGAGCCGAGGGAGACGGTGGAAGCGCTGCTGGAGCGGATCGCCGCCCGGAGCAAGCCCGGGCTGCTGGTCATCGACGAGGCCTACGCCGAGTTCTCGCCCTGGACGGCCATCGACGTCGTCGCCGACGGCGTCCCGCTCGTCGTCGTGCGGACGTACTCCAAGGTGTGGTCGATGGCCGCCTTCCGGCTCGGTTTCTGCATTGCTCCGGCGGCCGTCGTGGCCGACCTGGAGAAGGTCGTGCTGCCCTACCACCTGTCGGTGCCGACCCAGCTGGCGGGGACGGTGGCGCTGCGCTTCACCGGCGAGATGGGCGCCCGCGTGGCGTCGATCAAGACCGAGCGGGACCGGGTCGGCGCGGCCCTGGCCGCCCTCGACGGCGTCGAGCCCTTCCCGTCGGGGGCCAACTTCATCCTCTTCCGGAGCACCGACGGGCAGGCCACCTGGGAGGGGCTGCTCCGGGCCGGCGTCCTCGTCCGCAACTTCGCCCGCTGGCCCCGACTCGACAACTGCCTTCGGGTCACGATCGGTCGCCCGGAGGAGAACGACGCCTTCCTGGCCGCCATGAAGGAGGTCCTCGCAGCATGAGTACGGCACAGGGGAGCCAGGTGAAGCCGCCGCGCGTCGCGGAGCGGAAGCGGTCGACCAAGGAGACCGAGATCTCCGTCCGGATCGACCTCGACGGCACCGGGCAGGCCAAGGTCTCGACCGGCATCCCGTTCTTCGACCACATGCTGGAGCAGATCGGCCGCCACGGCGGCTTCGACCTCGAGCTGACCGCCCGGGGCGACCTCGACGTCGACACCCACCACACGATCGAGGACACCGGGATCGTCCTCGGGGCCGCTTTCGCCGAAGCGCTGGGCGACAAGACCGGCGTCCGCCGCTTCGCCTCCTACCTCCTGCCGCTCGACGAGGCCCTGATCCAGGTGGCGCTCGACCTCTCCGGCCGCCCGTTCCTCGTCTACGAGGTCGACACCCCGGCGCAGATGATCGGCACGTTCGACCCCCAGCTGGCCGAGGAGTTCTTCCGGGCCTTCGTCACCTCGGCCGGGATCACCCTCCACCTCAAGAGCCTGTCGGGGAAGAACGGCCACCACATGGTCGAGGCGTCGTTCAAAGGCGTGGCCCGGGCCCTGCGGGACGCCGTGCGGGTGGAGGGCGGCGACATCCCTTCCACCAAAGAAGTCCTCTGAGCGCGCCGTGATCGCCGTCCTCGACTACGGCATCGGGAACCTCCGTTCCGCCGAGAAAGCTCTGCAACACCTGGGGGTCGACGCCGCCCTGACCACCGATCCCGCCGTGGCCCGGGAGGCGGCCGGGGTCGTCCTGCCCGGTGTCGGCGCCTTCGGGCGCTGCATGGAGCAGCTGCGGGAATCGGGGCTGGAACCCGTCGTCCACGATGCGGTCGAGGCCGGCAAGCCCTTCCTCGGCATCTGCGTGGGGATGCAGATGCTGTTCGACTCCAGCGAGGAAGCGCCCGGGTGCAAGGGGCTCGGCATCATTCCCGGGGAGGTCCGCCGCCTGGTGACGACGGAGCGGCTTCCCCACATGGGGTGGAACACCCTCGAGATCCGGTCCGGCTCGGTGCTGTTCGACGGGCTGGCCGACGGCAGCTGGCTGTACTTCGTGCACTCCTACGCCCCCGTCCCCGACGACGAGGCGGTCGTCGCCGCCACCACCGAGTACGGCGGCCCGGTCGTGGCCGCCATCGAGCAGGGCTCCCTGTGGGCCACACAGTTCCACCCCGAGAAGAGCGCGGCGAACGGAATGCGGCTGCTCAAAAACTTCGCTGAGGCCTGCACCGCCCAAGGCGAGGGATGACAGCCGAGCTGTACCCGGCCATCGACCTGCGGGGCGGGCGGGCCGTCCGGCTGCTGCGGGGCGACTACGCCGCCGAGACCGTCTACTCCGACGACCCGGTGGCGGTGGCCCGGTCGTTCGAGGCCGCCGGGGCGCAGTGGATCCACGTCGTGGACCTCGACGCCGCCCGCAGCGGCGAGGCCGGCAACCTCGACCTCGTGGCGGCGGTGGCGAAGAGCGTGACCAGCCAGGTCGAGACCGGCGGCGGCGTGCGGTCCGTGGCGGCCGCCGAGCGCCTCATCGACGCCGGCGTGGCCCGGGTGGTGGTCGGCACCGCCGCCGTCGAGCGGCCCGAGCTCGTCACCGAGCTGGCCGCCCGTTTCCCCGGCCGGGTGGCCGTCGGCCTCGACGCCCGGGGCCGGCAGGTGGCGGTGAAGGGCTGGACGGAGACGACCGGCGCCGACCTCGTCGAGCTGGCCCAGCGGTTCGAGGGCGAAGGGGTCAGCGCCCTCATCGTGACCGAGATCGGCCGCGACGGCACCATGGAAGGTCCCGACCTCGACCAGCTCGGCGCCGTCCTGGAGGCCACCGGCGTCGACGTCATCGCCAGCGGCGGCGTCGGCACCCTCGACGACATCCGGGCCCTGGCCGGCCTCACCCGCGGCGGGCGCGCCCTGGCCGGGATCATCGTCGGACGGGCCATCTACGAAGGCCGCTTCACCGTGAAGGAGGCGCTCGCATGCTTGGCGCCCGTGTGATCCCCTGCCTCGACGTCACGGCCGGCCGTGTGGTCAAGGGCGTCAACTTCGTCGGCCTGCGCGACGCCGGCGACCCGGTCGAGCTGGCCGCCCGCTACGACGCCGAAGGCGCCGACGAGCTCGTCTTCCTCGACATCACGGCCAGCTCCGACGCCCGCGACACCATGGTCGACGTCGTCGCCCGCGTCGCCGAGCAGGTCTTCATCCCCTTCACCGTGGGCGGCGGGCTGAGCGACGCCTCCGACGTCCGCAAGATGCTGCGGGCCGGAGCCGACAAGGTGTCGTTCAACACCCGGGCCGTGGCCACCCCGGAGATCGTGGCCCAGGGCGCCGACGAGTTCGGCTCCCAGTGCATCGTGGTGGCCATCGACGCCCGCCGGGCCGCCCGGGGCTGGGAGGTCTACACCCACGGCGGCCGCAAGCCCACCGGCCTCGACGCCGTCTCCTGGGCCGAGGAGGTCGTCGCCCTCGGGGCGGGGGAGATCCTCCTCACCTCGATGGACCGCGACGGCACCAAGGCCGGCTACGACTGCGACCTGCTCCGGGCGGTCGGCGAGGCCGTCCCCGTCCCCGTCATCGCCAGCGGCGGAGTCGGCACCCTCGAGCACCTCTACGAGGGCCTGGCCGACGGCGGGGCCAGCGCCGTGCTGGCCGCCTCGATCTTCCATTTCGGCCAGTACACGGTCGGGGAGGCGAAGGAATACCTCGCCGCCCGGGGAATTCCGGTGCGATTGGTGTCAAAAGGGTGACGTTCCTGAACTCGGCCTTTCTGGGGCCCTACGCCAGACGGTACCCTGCTGAAACCGGAGCCGACCTGACGTCGGTCGGCCGCGACACGGGGGTGGCCATGGAAGACCCAGTGCTCGACGAGGCCTTCATGCGGCGCTACCGGGAGCTGCTCGACGCGGAGGACAACGCCTTCGACGAACTCGAGCACGCTTACGAAGACGGCGATCGGGAGCATTTCGAGACCGACTTCGCCGCCTGGCAGATGGTGCTCGGTCGCAAGCTGGCCTTCCTCGAACGCCGGGGTATCGCCATGGAATCACCGCTGGCCAGCCGCTCCGCCTGACGGCAGCGCGAGCCCGCTCCTCGAGCCGGGGGTCCGCCGACCCGCCACTACGATGGCGGGCGTGTCCACCGCGTTCACAACCACACCGATCACCGCCGCGCCAGAGCACCTGGCCAGGGTGAAGTACGACGCGGCCGGGCTCGTGCCCGCCGTCATCCAGGAAGCGGCGACGGGCGCCGTCCTCATGCTGGCCTACATGAACGACGACGCCCTCCGGCAGACGCTCGAGACCGGCCGCACCTGGTTCTGGTCCCGCAGCCGGCAGGAGTACTGGTGCAAGGGGGAGACCTCGGGCGACCGGCAGTACGTGCGGGAGGCCTACTACGACTGCGACGGTGACACGCTGTTGTTCGTCGTCGACCAGGAGGGCAAGGGCGCCTGCCACACCGGCGAACGGACGTGCTTCTTCCGCAGCTTCGGCGACCCGGCCGGCTGAGCGCGCCCCGGATGACTGAGCTGCTCCACCCGACCGCCACCGAGTTCACCCAACTGGCCCAGACCTACACGGTGGTGCCCGTGTGGCGGGAGGTGCTGGCGGACCTCGAGACGCCCGTCTCCGTGTTCCTCAAGCTGGTCGGCGCCGGAGAAGGGTTCCTGCTGGAGTCGGTGGAGCACGGCGAGCGGTGGGGCCGGTACTCGTTCGTCGGACGAGACCCTTCCCTCACGCTGATCGCCCGGGCCGGCACCGTCCGCTGGCTGGAGGGGGAGGACGACGGCCTCGCCGCCGGGCTGCCCACCGACCGCGGCGCCCTCGGGGCGCTGGAAGCGCTCCTGGCCCGGTTCCGGGCCCCCCGCCTGCCCGACCTGCCGCCCTTCCACGGCGGGATCGTCGGCTGGCTGGGCTACGACATCGTCCGGGAGATCGAGCGGCT
>JAUZEY010000272.1 GCA_030838785.1 Actinomycetota bacterium
TGGAGGCGGGCGGCGACCGCGGGAGCCAGGTCCCGGGAGCCGAGCAGGCCGGCCAGGCCGGCCGACACCATCTCCACCCGGCCGACCTCGTGGCGGGCGGCGGCCGCGGCCACGACGGCCGAGGTCACGGTGGCGGTCAACACCTCGACGATCCCCTCCACCGCCGCCGGACCGGCCCCGGGCGGGAGCCCCGGGCCCTGGGCCACCGGGCAGGGGCGGCCGTCGGCTCCGATCACCGCCGCCCGGCAGCGGCTCCGCCCGCCGTCGACCGCCACCAGGCTCCCCATCCCCATGGGCCTTCGGTATAGCGCAGCCAGCCCGTCCGCAGGGGTGACACCAGCGGCTTTACCTCATCAGGCGCTCAGCCCCACGACAGGCTTGTTGAGCTTGAGGCTGCCGGTGGAGCCGGGGAACGTGGCGTCGCCGAACGAGAAGATCCCGGAGGGCGCCGGACCTGATGGAATGCGGCCGTGACCGCTGCCTCTGACCCCCTCGGCGCCGTCGGCGCCTGGCCCGTGGAGGTGGCGGCCGTGGGGGTGACCTCGGCCGACGGCCGGCGGGCCGGTACCGGCCCCCTCGACGAGCCGCTTCCCCTGGCCTCGGTCAGCAAGCTGCTGACGGCCATGGCCGTGCTGGTGGCCGTGGAGGAGGAGACCGTCGGCCTCGACGACCCGGCCGGCCCCGAGGGCTCCACCGTCGCCCACCTCCTGGCCCACGCCTCGGGGCTGGGCTTCGAAGGGCCCCGGATCACCACCCCGGGCCGGAAACGGATCTACTCCAACGGCGGCTTCGAGGTCCTCGGCGAGGTGCTGGTGGCCCGGTCGGGGATGCCGTTCGAGACCTACGTGACCGAGGCCGTCCTCCAGCCGCTCGGGATGACCGGCACCCGCTTTCCCGGCCACCCCGGCTGGGGGGCGACCGGGACGGCGGCCGACCTGCTGGCCCTCGGCCGGGAGCTGCTCGGACCGGAGCCCCGGGTGCTGAGCCGGGCCATGCGGGACCGGGCGACGACCGTGGCGTTCCCCGGCCTCGACGGCGTCCTGCCCGGCTTCGGCCGCCAGCGGCCCAACGACTGGGGCCTGGGCTTCGAGATCCGGGACGGGAAGTCGCCCCACTGGACGGGGGCCACGAACTCGCCGGCCACGTTCGGGCACTTCGGCCGGTCGGGCACGTTCCTGTGGGTCGATCCGGTCGCCGGGCTGGCCTGCGCTGCCGTCACGAACCGGGACTTCGGCCCCTGGGCCGCCGAGGCCTGGCCGGTACTGTCGGACGCCGTGGTGGCGGGCTTCAGCTCCCGCTGACCGCCATCAGCTCCTCGGGGCCCGGCTCGAGGTACGACTGCCCGGCCAGCGGGCGGCTTCCGTTACGGTCGGGTCGTCAGCCAAAACCTTCGGGGTGTCGCGACATCGGGCCCCATGGTGTGTGACGATCTCTGCCAGGCCTCGACGAGGAGGGTGGGTACCGCGGGTGGAGCAGTTCTCCGTGGCAGCGGAGCAGGCGGCGACGACCCCGGCGGCGCGGCCCGAGGCGGGGGGCGCCGCGCCCGGCCAGGAGCCGGTCGGCGAGCCCCGCAGGCGCACCTCGCGCCTCGGCCTGCGGGCCCGGGCGACGGTGGCCTTCGGCTGCGTGGCGCTGGCCCTGTCGGCCAGCCTGGCCACGATGGCCTACGAGCTGACCCGCAGCTACCTCGTCAAGCAGCGCCAGAGCACCGCCATCCGCCAGGCCTACGTCAACGCCCGGCTGGCCCGGTCGGTGCTGCGGACGCCGGAGCCCGACGTCCCCACCATCCTCGCCTCGCTCCAGACGAGCTCCGGGTCGGTGGCGGTGCTCAACTACCAGGACCGCTGGTTCGCCAGCAAGGTCGGCATCGGCCCCAACGCCGTGCCGTCGTCGCTGCGCAGGGCGGTGCTGGCCGGCAACGTGGGCCGCCAGCGGTTCAGCCTCGACGGGGAACCGCAGGTGGCGGTGGGCGTCCCCCTCCCCGCCGTGAGCGCCTTCTACTTCGAGTTCTCCCCCATGACCGAGTTGGAGCGGTCGTTGTCGCTGCTGGCCCGGGCGCTGGCCCTCGGCGCCGCCGTCACGGTGCTGGGCGGCGCGGCGGTCGGCCGCTACGCCAGCAGCCGGGTGCTCCGGCCGCTGCGGGGCGTGGCCAGCGCCGCCTCCCGGATCTCCCACGGCGCCCTCGACACCCGCCTCGACGCCAAGGGCGACCCCGACCTGACTCCGCTGATCGCGTCGTTCAACGAGATGGTCGACGCCCTCCAGGACCGGATCGACCGGGAGGCCCGCTTCGCCTCCGACGTGAGCCACGAGCTGCGCACGCCGCTGGCCGCCATCGGCTCGGCGGTCAACATCGTGCGCCGCCGCCGGCACTCCCCGGAGGAGGCGGCCGCCGCCCTCGACGTGCTCGAGCAGCAGATCGGGAGCTTCCAGAAGCTGGTACTCGACCTGCTGGAGATCTCCCGGCTGGAGTCGGGGACGGCCCGGCTGGAGCGCGAGCTGATCGAGCCCGACCGCTTCGCCCGGTCGGTGCTGGCCTCGACGGGCCGGGCGGCGGTGCCGCTCGGCGTCGAGCCCGGGGTGCCGGAACAGGCCATGGTCGACCCCCGCCGCCTGAGCCAGATGCTGATCAACCTGCTGGAGAACGCCGACAACTACGCCGGTGGACCGACCGCCCTCATCGTGTCGGGCAACGACGCCGTGGTGCGCTTCGCGGTGGAGGACCGCGGCCCCGGCGTCCCCGAGCACGAGCGCCACCACATCTTCGAGCGGTTCGCCCGGGGCGAGTCGTCGGCCCTGCCCGGCGCCGGGGACGGAACGGGCCTCGGCCTGTCGCTCGTCGCCGAGCACGCCCGCCTCCACCACGGCCACGTCTGGGTGGAGGAGCGGGTCGGGGGCGGCGCCCGCTTCGTGGTGGAGGTACCCCTGGTCGAGTACGGCCCGGGGGCGTTGCCAGCCCCGCCCCCGGGCGACGGACGCGGCTCGCCGGCACCGGAAGGAGGGGCGGAGTGAACCGGCGCCCGGTGCTCGTCGCCGCGGCGGTGACCGTCGCCCTCCTGGCCGCCGGGTGCGGGATCCCGTCCGACGACCACGCCACGCTGGCCGCGCCCGGGTCGGTGCCGTTCGACCTGCTGGGTCAGGCGCCGTCGGTCACGGCCACCACCATGTCCGCCTCCCCCACCGAGAGGGCGACGTTGTTCATGGTCCAGGGCGAGCGGCTGGCCCCCGTCCAGCGGGAGTTGCCGGCGCCGGTCTCGGTGGAGTTGGTGCTCCAGGCGCTGGCCGCCGGGCCGACCGCCACCGAGGTCGAGCTCGGCCTGCGCACGGCGCTCCTGGCGCCCAAGCTCGTGAGCTCCGGCGGCGTGAGCGGCGGGATCGCCACCATCGACCTCGGCCAGCCCTTCACGGAGATCTCCGGACGGGACCAGATCGTGGCCCTGGCCCAGATCGTCTCCACCGTGACCGGCCTGCCGGGCGTGGGCCGGGCCCGCTTCACGCTGGAGGGCAACCCGGTCGGGATCCTGCGGGGCGACGGGGCGGTGACGACGGATTCGGTGTCGCGCGACGACTACGCCACCCTGGCCCCCGTACCGCTGGGCTAAGCCCCTTCCCAGGAAGCCGACGGTATTGTGCCGGGGATGCGCAAAGGACATCTGCTCGCACTGGGTCTGCTCGGCGTGACGTCGTGGCTGGGGGTGCCGGCCGCCCACGCCGCCGCCACCAGCGAGCACGCCGATCTGACCGGGGCCGAGGAAGTGCCGAACCCGGGGCCGGCCGGCGCCAGGGGCTCGGCCGCCATCACGCTCGACGACGCCGCCAACACGGTCTGTTACCAGCTCACCTACGAGGGCATCGGCAAGCCGACCATGGCCCACATCCACACCGGGGCCAAGGGTGTGGCCGGGCCGCCGGCGGTGAACTTCGACATCGCCAAGAACGGCGACAAGGGCTGCGTGCCGGCCGATCCGAGCGTCCTGGCCGCCATTCGCGACGACCCCGCCGGCCACTACGTCAACATCCACACCGCCGAGTTCCCCAAGGGCGCGATCCGGGGACAACTCACGAAGGTGTAGAGCTTCAAGGATCCCCGTCCTGGCCGGCCGGTCCTGGGGAGGGGCGCCGGTCGGCCAGGAACGGGTACCGCTTCCTCGTCGCCGCCACCACGTCCGGGTCGACGTCGGCGAGCAGGATCGTCTCGCCGCCGGCGCCACCGGCCAGCACCTCGCCCAGCGGGTCGACGATGCGGCTGTCGCCGGCGTAGGCCAGCCCGCCGCCCTCCCCGACCCGGTTCACCCCCACCACGTAGGCCTGGTTCTCGATCGCCCGGGCGACGAGCAGCGCCTGCCAGTGGGCCCGCCGGGCGGCCGGCCAGTTGGCCACGATCACGTAGCAGTCCGTGCCCGCCGCCATGGCCCAGAACTCGTCGGCGAAGCGCAGGTCGTAGCAGACGAACGGGGTGACCCGGACGCCCTCGACGTCGAACGTCACCCGCCTCGTGCCGGCGGCGTAGTGCTCGTGCTCGCCGGAATAGCTGAACGGGTGGATCTTGTCGTAGTGCTCCAGCTCGCCGCCGGGGCCGGCCAGGAGGAACCGGTTGACGGGCCGGCCGCCGCCGTCAGGGTGGACCGGCACCGATCCGGCCAGCCAGACCCCCAGCCCGCCGGCCTGCGTACGGAGGAACTCGGTGCTCGGGCCGCCCTCCGGTTCGGCCGTCCGCTCGGGCGCCATGGAGAAGCCGGTCGGGAACATCTCGGTCAGCACGACGAGGCGGGCGCCGGTGCCGGCGGCCGCCGCCAGCTGCGGCTCGAGCCGGGCGAGGGTCGCGGCCCGGTCCTCCCAGACCACGTCGTGCTGGACGGCGGCGACCTTCATGTCGGGCGCAGGCCCTTGAGGCGGGCGGCGGCCTCGGCCAGGATCTCCGGCCGTTTGCAGAAGGCGAACCGGACGAGGGTCCGTCCGGCGTCGGGGTCGTCGTAGAAGACGGACATCGGTACCGCCACGACGCCGACCCGCTCCGGGAGAGCGAAGCAGAACTCCACGCCGTCGGCGGCGCCGACCGACGCCGCGTCGGTGACGGCGAAGTAGGTGCCCTGGGGGGTGAAGGTGTCCAGACCGGCGTCGCGCAGGCCCTGGCAGAGGAGGTCGCGCCGCTGCGCCAGCCCGGCGGCCAGCTCGTCGTAGTACGACGCCGGCAGGGCGAGGGCCACGGTGGCGGCGTGCTGGAACGGCGTGGCACCGGAGTAGGAGAGGTACTGCTTCGCCGTGCGGACGGCGGCGATGAGGTCGGCCGGCCCGCAGGCCCAGCCGACCTTCCACCCGGTGAAGGAGAACGTCTTGCCGTGGCTGGAGATCGTGACGGTGCGCTCCGCCATCCCGGGCAGGGTGGCCAGCGGGATGTGGCGCCCGTCGTAGACGAGGTGCTCGTAGACCTCGTCGGTCACGGCGAGGAGGTCGTGCTCGAGGCAGACCCGGGCGACGGCGTCGAGCTCGCCGGCCGAGAGGACCCGGCCGGTCGGGTTGTGGGGCGAGTTCAAGAGGACGAGGCGGGTCTTCGGGCCGACGGCGGCGGCCAGGGCGTCGGGGTCGAGGGCGAAGTCGGGGGCCCGCAGCGTCACCACCCGGCGCTGGGCTCCGGCCATGGCGATGGTGGCAGCGTAGGAGTCGTAGTAGGGCTCGAGGGTCACGACCTCGTCCCCCGGCTCGCACAACCCGAGCATGGCGGCGGCGATCGCCTCCGTGGCGCCCATGGTGACGACGACCTCGGTGTCGGGGTCGTGGTCGAGGCCGTACCAGCGGCGCTGATGCTCGGCGATCGCCTGGCGCAGCGCCGGCAGGCCCGCCCCCGGCGGGTACTGGTTGTGCCCGGCCCGGATGGCGGCGATGGCCGCCTCGGCCACCTCCGGCGGCCCGTCGGTGTCGGGGAAGCCCTGGCCGAGATTGATCGACCCCGTCCGGGCGGCCAGGACCGACATCTCGTTGAAGATCGTGGTGGTGAACGGCTGGAGATGGGCGGCCATGGCTCTGCGCATGACGGTTGAGCCTATGGGCCCGGCCTCAGGCCTTGGCCAGCTGGCCCCGCATCGCCCCGTCGGGATGGTTTTCGCTGTGGACGTTGACGTAGTAGGCGGACGGGTCCGAGATCAGCTTCGTGGCGAGGTCGGCGGGAAGGTCCACGCAGGAGTTGGCGGTGAAGGCCGACTCGCCGGCAGTGAAGGCCGGCATCAGATCGACGACGACCGGGCCGCTGGCTCCGGGGGCGCCCTGGTGGATGTGGGCCTTGGTCGGCTTCTCCCCCATGGTGGCCTTGAGGTCGTAGCAGCCCTTCGTCCCGGTGACGTCGAACAGGACGGTTCCGGTGCCGTCCTTCACCCCCGGGCCCGGGACCTCCTCGGTGCCCTTCATGAACGCCTTGAGGGAGACAGGGGTGCCGTCGTTCTTCACGCCGGGACCGGCGGTGTCGATCGTGACCTTGGTGTCCTTGCCCTTGTTGCCCCCGCCGCAGGCGCCGAGCCCGGCGGCGAGCACGAACGAGAGGAGGGTGGCGGCCAAGGGCCGGCGGGCGGTCACGGCCGCGATCCTGGCATGGGCGGGCCCGTCCTTTGGACATTTAGGACGGACAGGTCGCTCCGAATGTCCAAACGATCTGGACGGGCCGGCTGGGAGAATGGCGGCATGCTCCTGGCCGAGGTCGTCGAGGCGTCAGCGCGGGTGGCGGCCACGCCGGCCCGCAGCGCCAAGATCGCCGCCCTGGCCGACCTGCTCCGCCGGCTCGATCCCGACGAGGTCGAGCCCGCCGTCGGGTTCCTGGTCGGCGAGCCCCGCCAGGGCCGCATCGGCGTCGGCTGGGCGACCCTGGCCGGCCGGATGGCCGCCCGCCGCCAATCCGGCTCGCCGGCGACGGCCCACCCGGCGGACGGGAGCGTCGCCGGCCGCCGCACCGCCTCACCCACGGCCCAGGGATCTGGGGACGGATCGTCCCGGGTAACCGGGACGATCCGTCCCGAGAACACCGAGCCGGCCGCACCGAACGCTGGAGCAGCGGAGAAAGGCATCACGATCGGCGAACTCGACCGGTTGCTCAGCGAGCTGGAGGGCACCGTGGGGCCGGGGTCGGTGGGGGCGCGGGCGGCGGTTCTCGACGGGCTGTTGGGGCGGGCGACGCAAGGGGAGGTGGACTTCATCGCCGATCTCCTCACCGGGGGGTTGCGGCAGGGGGCGCTGGAGGGGGTCATGGCCTAGGCGGTGGCCAAGGCGGCCGGGGTGCCGGCGGCGGCCGTCCGCCGGGCCTGCATGCTGGCCGGGGACCTCGGCCATGCGGCCGCCGTGGCGCTCACCGAGGGGAGGGCGGGGCTCGACGCCGTGGGGCTCGAGGTGCTCCGGCCCATCGGGCCGATGCTGGCCTCGACCGCCCCCGATGTGGCCGACGCCATCGCCGGGCTCGGGCTGTCGTCGGTGGAGTGGAAGCTGGACGGGATCCGCCTGCAGGTCCACAAGAAGGGCGACGTCGTGCGGATCTTCACCCGCAACCTCAACGACATCACGGACCGGATGCCGGAGGTGGTCGCCGCCATCCAGGGGCTACCGGCCGAGCAGGTCGTGCTCGACGGCGAGGCCCTCACGATGACCGACGAGGGCCGTCCACAGCCGTTCCAGGAGATCATGAGCCAGGTCGGCCGCCGCCAGCCCGGCACGCCGGGAGTGGCTCACCCGTCGGACGGGAGGGTGGCGCCCCACTTCTTCGACTGCCTCCACCTCGACGGTGAGGACCTCCTCGACCGGCCCCTGCTGGAGCGCCTCGCCGCCCTCGAGCGGGTGGCCGGGCCGTGGCGCATCCCGGGCGAGGTGACCGACGACGCCGAGGCGGCCGCAACGGTGCTGCGGGCGGCGCTGGCCGCCGGCCACGAGGGCGTGGTCGTGAAGGGAGCGCAGTCGCCCTACGAGGCCGGACGGCGGGGCAAGTCGTGGCGCAAGGTCAAGGTGGCCCTGACCTTCGACCTCGTCGTGCTCGGCGCCGAGTGGGGCCACGGGCGGCGCAAGGGCTGGCTGTCCAACCTCCACCTCGGCGCCCGCGATCCCCGCACGGGGGAATTCGTGATGGTGGGCAAGACGTTCAAGGGCTTGACCGACGCCACCCTGGCCTGGCAGACGGAGCGGTTCCTCGAGCTGGAGACGCACCGGGAAGGGATCACCGTGTTCGTCCGGCCGGAGGTGGTGGCCGAGATCGCGCTCGACGGCGTGCAGACCTCGACCCGCTACCCGGGCGGCGTCGCCCTCCGCTTCGCCCGGCTCAAGACCTACCGCTCCGACAAGTCCCCGGCCGAGGCCGACACCATCGACTCCATCCGGGGAATGCTCTCGTCGTCGACCATCGCCGCTCCGGAGGACCCCGAATGACCGAGGTCAGAGACAACCCCGAGAAGTCCCGCTACGAACTGCTGGAGGACGGGCGCCTCCTCGGCGTGGCCGACTACCGGCCGATGGGCACAGCCTCGACGGGGGACACCCCCGGCTCCCTGGTCATGGCCTTCCCCCACACCGAGATCGTGCCCGGCCGGCGCAACCAGGGGCTCGGGGCGCAGTTGGTGCAGGGGGCGCTCGACGACGTCCGCCGCAAGGGCGCCAAGGTCGTTCCCATGTGCTGGTTCGTGGCCGAGTTCCTGGAGGAGCATCCCGAGTACGCCGACCTGCAGGCGTGATCTCCCTCCTCCGCCGCAACGGCGACTTCCGGGCGGTGTTCATCGCCCAGATCGTCTCGTTTGCCGGGGACTGGTTCGCCACCGTGGCCATGCTCGGTCTCGTCATCGACCGGACGGGCTCCAAGCTGGCCGCCACCGCGGTGTTCGTCGTCCAGGCGCTGCCGAACTTCGCCCTCAGCCCGCTGGCCGGCCCGGCCGCCGACCGCTTCGATCGCCGCCGGCTGATGGTCGGCGTCTCGCTGCTCCAGGCCGGCGCCGCCTCGTTGTTCCTCGTCGCTCTCCACGGCCCCGTGGCTTTCGCCTTCCTGGCCCAGGGCCTCGTGACCGGGCTCGGGACGTTCTTCGCCCCCACCTCCCAGGCTGCCCTCCCCAACCTGGTCGACGCCGACGACCTGCCGCTGGCCACGGTGATGATGTCGAGCACCTGGGGCGCAATGCTGGCCCTCGGCGCCGCCATCGGCGGGCTGTTCACCCTGGCCTTCGGCCGCGAGGCCGCCTTCGTCGCCGACGGCGCCAGCTTCCTGATCGCCGCCGGCCTCATCGCCTCCGTCCGCCGGCCGACCCAGCAGGCCGGCCCCGAGGGGCGCCGGGGCCGGGTGCGGCCACTGGCCGACACGCTCGAGACCGTGCGCTACGCCCGCACCAACCCGGTGGTGGCGGCACTGCTCGGCTCCAAGCTGGGCTTCGGCCTCGGCAGCGGGGCGGTCGGCATGCTCGCCCTCATGGCCACCGGCCCCTTCCACTCCGGGGACGGCGGCACCGGTCTACTGCTCGCCGCCCGGGGCCTCGGCGTCGTGGCCGGGCCGTTCGTGGCCAACCGACTCCTGACCCGCCGGGCCCACCCCACGGCCGTGGCCGGGATCCTCCTCGCCTGCGGGCTGGCCGGCCTCGTCTACGGCGCCGGCTACCTCGTCGTCGGGACCGCCCCGGTCCTGGGCCTGGCGGTGGCCGGGGCGCTGGCCGCCCACCTCGGCGGCGGCGCCCAGTGGACCCTGTCGACCTACGGGCTGCAGGCCGTCGTGCCCGACTACATCCGGGGCCGGGTCTTCGCCGCCGACTTCGCCCTGGTGACGGCGACCATGAGCCTGTCGCTCATCGTGTCCGGGGCGCTGGCCGAGGTGACAGGGCCGCGCCTGCCGACACTGCTGCTGGCCGGCGTGTCGTCCCTGTGGGGCGTCGCCTACCTGGCCCTGACCCGTCCGCTGCGGAGGGCCGAGGCGACGGTTCAGGCGGTCTAGTGGTGGCCCGGGCGACGTCGAGCCGGCCCTTGCAGGTCGGGCTGCCGGCGCCGCAGGAGACCGTGGGGTCGGCGGTGTCGAGCAGTCGCTGGACGGCGGCCTGCGAGCTCAGCCCCTGGGCCAGCAGCAGGGCGACGGCCCCGGTGACGTGGGGGGCGGCCATCGACGTGCCGGCCAGATAGCCGTACTGGTTCTGCTTGCCCTTCTCCCAGTAGGTGGACCACACCTTGTGGGTCTCGTCGCCGTCGGAGGCGCCGCCGGGGGCCACGATGGCCCACTTGGCGTTGCCGGTGGGGCTGGAGTAGTCGGTGACGAGGTCGTCCGGACCGGTGGCGCCGACGACGAGGGCGTCGAGGTTCCCGTAGTCCTGGCTGCCGATCCCGGCCCCGAACAGGTCGGAGTTCCCGGAGGCGATGACGGGGACGGCGCCCTTTTGCCAGGCGTACTCGATGCCCTCGGACAGCTTGCTGCCGAAGGCGGCCGTCCTCACGAAGAGGAGGTCGCCGAGGCTCAGGTTCACGACCCGGGCGCCGTGGTCGACGACCCAGCGGATTCCGGCGTTGGCGTCGTCGATGGTGATCCCGCCGCCGGAGTCGGCCACCTTGGCCACCACCAGCTCGGCGTCGGGGGCGACGCCGGCCACGCCGATGCCGTTGTCCCGGTTGGCGGCGATGATGCCGGCGACGTGGGTGCCGTGCCCGACGTCGTCCTGCCCCGAGCCGGTGCAGTTGTTGGGGTCGCCCTTGGACTTGAGGCAGCTCGTCTGGGCCACCACCCGCCCGGCCAGGTCTTCGTGCGTCAGATCGACGCCGGCGTCGACGATCCCCACCCGCACGTGGGCGCCGGTGGTACGGGCCCAGGCGTCCGGGGCGCCGATCTTGGCCAGGTTCCACTGCTTGCCGTACCCCGGGTCCTTGGACGCTCCCGCCGGCGTGAGGGCCAGACCACCGGCCAGGCCGACCGCCGCCAGGTGGGCCAGGAAGGGCTTTCGTACCATTTGTCCAGGATACCGGTCATTGGGTAAAGCACACTCCGGGGAACATTGCGGCCTCTTGACGAGTTGATGTCGATGATAGTTGTATACGCAATGAGTTAGGAGCGTCCCTGCCATGCCTGCGGTCACCGCCGACACCCTCAGTTTGCCCCGCCTCCCCGAGCCGGTCGCGGGCGCCGCCGGGCGCCCGGTAGCCAGCGTGACCGCCGCGCCGTCGGGGGTCGAGGGCGAGGGCTTCCCCGTCCGGAGGGCCTTCGCCGGCGTTCCGCTCGAGGCCCTCGACCCCTTCATCCACATGGATCAGATGGGCGCCGTCGACTACGGCCCGGGCGAGCCCCGGGGCACCGATTGGCACCCCCACCGCGGCTTCGAGACCGTGACCTACATCCTCGACGGCACGTTCGAGCACCAGGACTCCCACGGCGGCGGCGGCCTCATCACTGACGGCGCCACCCAGTGGATGACGGCCGGCGGCGGGATCCTCCACATCGAGACCCCGCCCGAGGAGCTGGTGGTGAGCGGCGGCCTGTTCCACGGGCTGCAGCTCTGGGTGAACCTCCCGTCCGCCGACAAGATGACCGCCCCCCGCTACCAGAACCTCGAAGGGGAGCAGGCCACGCTGCTGGCCTCCGCCGACGGCGGCGCCCTGGTGCGGATCATCGCCGGCGACGTGGCCGGTCACACCGGCCCGGGCTCGACCCACACCCCGATCACCTTCCTCCACGCCACGGTGGCACCCGGCGCCCGCCTGCACCTGCCGTGGCGGCCCGATTTCAACGCCCTGGCCTACGTGCTGTCGGGCTCGGGCCGGGCCGGGTCGGAGGGCCGGCCGGTGGGCGAGGGCGACCTCGTCGTCTTCGGGGGCCAGGTGAACCCGCCGAGCCCCGGCGACCACCTCCTCCTCCGAGCCGATGAGCGGCAGGGCAGCGGGACCCCCAACCTGGAGGTCGTGGTGCTCGGCGGGCAGCCGATCCGGGAGGCGATCGCCTGGTACGGGCCGTTCGTCATGAACACCCGGGCCGAGGTCATGCAGGCCGTGGACGACTACCAGGCCGGCCGCCTCGGCGTCATCCCGGCCGGGGCCCTCATGCCCCACGGCCGGGTGCACCGGACCGACGGTGAACCCCGGGTGAACTGACAAGGGGCCGCGGCGCGGCCGCCGTGCTCGTGGTCTACCGTCGATCCTTCGCTACCCCCGAGCGAAGAGGAGACGGCCATGGAGGTCGAACGCTACGAGCACGGTGTCCCGTCCTGGGTGGACCTGGGCACACCTGACATCCCCAAGGCAATCGAGTTCTACTCCGGCCTCTTCGGCTGGCAGATCGAGCAGGGCCCGCCGGAGGCCGGCGGCTATTCGATGGCCCTGTACAAGGGCAAGCCGGCGGCCGGCCTCGGGCCGCAGATGAACCCGGGCCCGCCGTACTGGAACACCTACGTCAGCGTCGACTCCGCCGACGACGTGGTGGGCAAGGCCAAGGCCAACGGCGCCACCGTGCTCATGGAGCCGATGGACGTGATGGACGTCGGCCGGATGGCCATCTTCGCCGACCCTATCGGAGCCGTCATCTCGGTCTGGCAGCCGAAGGCCATGCCCGGGGCCGGCATCGTCAACGAGCCCAACACCTACGGCTGGAGCGAACTCGTCACCACCGACGTCGAGAAGTCGAAGGAGTTCTACGGCGCGGTGTTCGGGTGGGGCTCGGAGACCCACGGCGAAGGCAGCCCGATGCCCTACACCGAGTGGAAGATCGGCGAGCGGTCGGTGGGCGGGATGATGCCGAAGCCGCCCATGATGCCGGCCGAGGTGCCCCCCCACTGGGGCGTCTACTTCTCCGTTGACGACACCGAGGCGGCCATGGACAAGGTGAAGGAGCTGGGCGGTCAGGTCCTCATGGGCCCGATGGATGTCGAGCCGGGCAAGATCGCCGTCGTGCAGGACCCGCAGGGAGCCGTCTTCAACATCATCACGATGAAGCAGCAGCCCTGACGTCTGCACCGGTGGGCGGAGGTTCCACCAGTGCCGCCCACCGGTGCGCAATGCTTTGGCCATGAATCCGAGAAGGATCGCAGGAGCGGCCGTCCTGGTGGCACTGACCCTCGGGCCGGCGGCGGTCAGAGCCGGAGCCCAGACGACCGGCGACGAGAAGACCTGGGTCGGTCAGGTCGAGAAGCACGGCCGGCACTACGACTACATCGGCCGGTCCTGCGCGGTGGAGGATCCCGATCCCTGCCCCGACTACACCGTGAAGTACCAGATCGTCCCCACATCGACGCAGGCGGCCCGGGCCCTGCCCAAGGTCGCCGGCCACCGGGCCAAGCTGATCGGCCACAAGGAGCTGGTCCGCGAGCCGGGCCACAACGGGACGCTGGTGGTGAGCGAGGTGCAGTCGAACCGGGCCGCGTCCGACCCGGTCACGGGCCAGGGATAGACGACGGACCCTCCAGCTACGAGGGCGGGGTGACCGGGAACGACAGCCCGCCGTTGGGCGCGAGGTCGGAGGCGACGTCGGCGTTGTCGTTCTTCGGGTTCGTGTCGTAGTACGTGGTGGCCCGGTAGGCGAACGCCACCGGGTTGCCGAGGCAGCCGGGGTCGACCGTGGCCGAGAAGCCGTCGGGGCCGTAGGCGGCCCCGGAGGCGTCGCACACGGCCGGGCCGGTGTCCCCGGAGCGGCTGACGACAGAGGCGAGCCCGGCGCCGTCGCGGGAGAGCTGGATGTCGTAGTCGGGCTTGCCGTCGGCGTCGGTGTCGACCGACCACATGACGAAGGTGGTGTCGGTCGCCCACGACGTGTCCTGCCGGGGGTCGTCGGGCTGCTGGAGCTGCATGCTGAACGTGATCCCGCCGGGGGCGTAGGCCGCCTCGGCCCGGACGACGTCGGCCCGGTCCTCCCGGATCGGCTTGGAGGTACCGTCGACGAACGTGTCGCCGGCCGGGTCGGTCACGGAGCCCGTCGTCGGCGCCCCGGCGGACGACGACGTCGTCGCGCCCGGACCG
>JAUZEY010000291.1 GCA_030838785.1 Actinomycetota bacterium
GCTCCGGCTCAAGGAATCGCCGGCCGGCGGGGCCAACCTCGGAGCCGACAAGGCCAAGGTCACGGCCTGCCCCGCCACGGCCCCCTGGGGCCCGGGCCAGAACGCCGCCTGGCGGGAACGGCCGGCCGCCGACTGCAGCCTGGCCGCGGTCGAGGGGGCCCGGGCCGGGGACGGCACGTGGACGTTCGACCTCACCCCCATCGGCCGCCTCTGGGCCGACCCCTTCGCGCCGCTGGCCGCCAACGGCGTCGTCCTGGCCGTCGACCCGACCGGGTCCCCGTCCCCCGTGCAGGTCAGCTGGCTCGACGTCGACTCCGGCAACGTCTCGATCGAACTGCAGGCCACGCCGGCCGGAGCCGCCCCGGGGGGCGACACCGGCCCCGCGGCGCCGGAGCCGGTCACCGCCGCCTCCCCGGCGCCCGGTCCGACCGGTCCCTCGGTGGAAGAAGCGGCCGGCGCCCGGGTCTGGCCCGCCCCGGGCGGGAATATCTCCACGGATCCGCTGGCCTACCCGTCCGGGCAACCGACCTTCGCCGCCGTCACGCCGGCCACCACAGACCCCGGCCCGGCGCCGGCCGGAACGATCCTGGCCGCCGGGCCGTCCCGCCCCGTGCCGAGCCTCCGGGCCCGGCCGGCGGTCGACTTCTGGGGGCATGTCCCGGTGCCGACCACGCTGCTCGTTCCCGTCGCTTTCGGCCTCGCCGTCCTCGCCGGCGTGGTCCTCGGGCCCACGGGGCGCCCGACACCGATCTTCCGCAGGGAGGGCGGGCTCAGCCGGGCCCTCGCCCGCCGGGCCCCAACCGGGCACGATGCTGGGCTCCGCCCCCCGGCCGCCACACGCTGATCGATCGACCAGGAGAGCTGCATGACACGTCGTCCGTCGAAGGTCGCCGCCGCCCGGGGGGCGGCGGTCGTCCTGGCCCTCCTCCTCGCCGCCGCCTGCGGGCAGAAGTCGAACGTCCGCGACAGCTCGGCCGCCCCGGCGGCCGGCGACGCCACGGCGGGCGGGAACCCGGGCGGCGGCCCGGCGGGTGGATCGTCCGCCGCGACCGGCGACACGGTCGCCACCGCCGGAGGAGCGGGGGCGGCCGCCCCGGCGGGCGCCTCCACCGGCGCCGCCGGGCCGGCGGCCGGGTCGTCGTCGGCGGCGACTCCCGGCCGGGCGACGTCGCCGTCGGGCGGGACCAGCCCCGGAGCATCGCCGGGGAATTCGCCGGCTTCGGCCGCCGGCCCGGGGAGCGCCGCCGGGCGGACGCCGTCGTCGGCCGCCGGAGCCTCGTCGGGCGGTGCCGGCGGCGGGGGCGGAAAGGCCGCCGGCCCGGTGCCGGTACCGGCACCGCCGCCCCCCGGCGGGGGTGACCGGACGGGCGTCACCGACACCAAGATCCGCATCGGGATCCACGCCCCGATCACCGGCGCCGCGCCCTTCCCCCAGAACGCCTTCGACAAGGGCAAGGACGTCTACTGGAAGATGCTGGCGGAGAAGGGCGGGATCTTCGGCCGCAACGTCGAGGTCGTCTTCCGCGACGACCAGTTCAACCCTTCCCGGGCCGTGCAGGTGTGCCGGGAGATGGTGGAGCAGGAGAAGGTCTTCGTCCTCCTCGGGGCGGCCGGCTCGGAGCAGATCACGGCCTGCGCCCGGTACGCCAACAGCATGGGCGTGCCCTACCTCTCGGCGGGGGTCAACGAGGACGGGCTGACAGGCCTGTCCAGCTACTTCGCCACTTCCCAGACCTACGCCCAGCAGAGCCCGGTGCTGGTTTCCTACATCGCCAACAAGCTGCACAAGACGAAGATCGCCATCGTGCTGAACAACACGCCGGCCCTGAACGAGACGCAGCAGAGCGTCACCCGGGAGGCTCAGGCGGCGGGGCTGAACATCGTCCGCAACAGCCGGATCGGGAAGAACGCCTCCGACAGCGAGCTGCTCTCGGAGGCCAACGCCCTGCGGGCGTCCGGCGCCGAGGTCGTCTACCTCCTCACGTCGCCGGTCAACTTCATCAAGCTGGCGACCAACGCCCAGGCCCAGGCCTACAGCCCGATCTACATGGGCCCCGGCATCACCAACGGGCTCAACATCGTGGCCGAGGCGGGCTGCCCGGCCATCGGCTCGGCCAAGTTCCTGTCGCCCTTCCCCCAGCTCGACGTGATCGACAACCTCGACCCCGACTACCAGAAGTCGTACCAGAAGTACAACGGCGGCAAGGGCGACGACATCGGCCTGGCGGAGTGGGGCCTGTCGAAGGTCATCGGCTCCATGCTCCAGGCGGCGGGGAAGGATCTCAGCCGCCAGTCGCTCGTCGCCGCCCTGGAGAGCGGCCGGGAGTTCGGCACCAACGTCTACCCGTTGGTGAGCTACAGCGGCAGCATCCGCTTCGGGGCGAGGTCGTCCCATCTCCTCGAGGCCGATTGCAGCACCCGGAGCTACAAGACCATCGCCCAGTTCACCAACGGCTTCTAGTCCGCTCGTCCATGCCCACCGTCCTCAGCCGATCGGCGCTGACCAGCACGGCCATCGCCGTCGGGCTAGCCGCCGCGCTCGTGGCCACCGGCTCCTCGCAGGCCCTTGTGATCGGCATTATCACCGGTGCCGGCTACGGGCTCGTGGCCCTCGGGTTGGTGCTCGTCTACAAGTCGAGCGGAGTCTTCAACTTCGCCCAGGGCGAGTTCGGGACCGTGGCCATCTACGCCCTGTACCGCGTCCACGACAAGATCGGCGTCCCGCTGATCCCGGCCATCGTCATCGCCCTCGCCGTCTCGGTGGCCATGGCGCTGGTGACGGAACGGGTGGTGATCCGGCCGCTCTTCGACGCCCCCCGGGTCGCGCTGCTGGTCGCCACGGCCGGAGTTGCCCTGCTGGCCATCTCGCTCGAGCTGTGGCTCGGGGAGGCACGGCCCCGCTTCATCCAGCCGGCGCTCGGCCGCCTGAACCGCCTGTCGCTGTTCGACGTCGCCGTGTCGGACCAGCGCATGCTGGTGCTGGCGGCGCTGGTGATCCTGGCCGTGGTGCTGGCCCTGTTCTTCTCCCGCACGAACCTCGGCCTGGCCATCCTGGGCGTGAGCCAGGAACCGGTCGCCACCGAATTGATGGGTATCAGCGTGCGGCGGCTATCGAGCTTCATCTGGGCCCTGACCGGCCTCCTGGCCGGCATCGCCGGCATCCTCACCGCACCGGTGGCGGGCAGCTTCGCCCCCGGGTTCCTGACGTCGACCGCGCTCATCCCGGGGTTCACCGCCGCCGTGCTCGGCGGGATGAAGAGCCTCCCCGGCGCCTTCGTGGGTGGCATCGTGGTGGGGGTGGCCCAGAGCCTGGCCGTGAGCTCCCCGGCCTTCCACAGCATCCCGGGGGCGGGGTCCGTCATGATCTTCGTCCTGCTCCTCATCGTGCTCACCGTGCGGCCGCAAGGGTTGCTGGGGAGGGCATGAGTCTCGAGATCCAGCCCCAGGCCTCGCCGGCGGTGGAGCCCGTCGCCGATTCCATCGCCGTGGAGGTGGTGTCGCCGCCGTTCCGCCCCGGCCTGGCGGGCTGGGTGGCCCGGGGTGTCGTGATGGCGGCCGTCGCCGCCGTCGTCTTCCTCGTTCCCACGGTCCGGGGCAACGTCGAGGTGCACATCTACACGCAGGCGGTCATCTACGCCATCATCGGCCTGTCGCTCAACGTGCTGCTGGGCTACACGGGCCAGATCTCGTTGGGACACCAGGCGTTCGTCGGCATCGGCGCCTTCACGTCGGCCTACATGGTGACCGTCCAGGGCCAGCCCTTCCTGGCCGCCATCGGGATGGCCATGGTCGTCGGCGGGATTCAGGCCCTGGTGCTCGGCGCCGTCTCGTTGCGGATCACCGGTCTCTACTTCGCTCTCGTCACCCTGGCCTACGGGACGATGGCCGAGGAGAGCCTGTTCAACATCCAGAAGCTCACCGGCGGCTCGGCCGGGCAGCCGGCGCCGAAACCGATGTGGTTCACCACCGACCTGCGCTACTACTACCTGTGCCTCGCATTCTTGACCGCAGTCGTATGGGTCGACTGGCGGCTGATGAAGACGAAGGGGGGCCGGGCCCTGGCCGCCGTGCGGGAGAACCCCCGGGTGGCGGCCACCTTCGGGACCGACGTCAAGGTCTACACGCTCATGGCCTTCGTGGTGGCCGGTGTCTTCGCCGGGCTCGGCGGCGCGCTCCTGGCCCACAACGACACGTTCGTGGTGCGGGACCTGTTCAACTTCCAGCTCGCCCTGGTGTTCGTGATCATGACCGTGGTCGGGGGCCTGCGGAACCGGACGGGCGTCGTGATCGGCTCGGCCTTCTTCTCGCTGGTCGGGTACTTCTTCGACAAGCTGTTCAGCGGCGGGCTCCATGTTCCGGGGATCAAGGTGCTCCCCAAGGAGTACGCCCCCATCGTGATCGGGCCGATGCTGCTGCTCTTCACCCTCACCCGCCATCCGGGTGGGATGGGGCAGCGGATCCGGCCGATCCAGCGCTGGCTGCGGGGCGGGCGGTTCAGCTCCAGGGACACCCACGACGACCCAACCTCGAGCGGCGGGGAGCGGGTGAGCGATGTCCGTGCTTGAGGTGGAGGGCTGCTCGATCCGCTTCGGCGGTGTGCAGGCGGCCCGCAACGTGAGCCTCCGGGCCGGCGAGTGGGAGATCGTCGGAGTCATCGGCCCCAACGGCGCAGGCAAGACGACGACCTTCAACATCATCACCGGCTTCTACCGGCCCGACTCCGGTCGCGTCCGGTTCAAGGGCCGCGACATCACGAAGCTCGAGGTCCACGAGCGTACGGCCCTGGGGATGGGCCGCACGTTCCAGAACGTCGGGCTGGTGAAGAGCGCGACGGTGCGGGAGAACCTCCTCACCGCCCAGCACCTCGAGGCCGGCTACTCGGCCCTGGCCGGGATGGTCGGCCTGCCGGGCACCTTCGCCGCCGAGCGCCGCCTCCGGGCCCGGGCCGACGCCCTGGCCGGGATCCTCGGGCTGGGCGACCTGCTCGACACCCGGGTGGCGGGGCTGCCCTACGGCGTCCTCAAACGGGTCGAGCTCGGAGCGGTGCTGGCCACCGACCCCGACCTGCTGCTGCTCGACGAGCCGACGTCGGGCATGGGCCCGGAGGAGGCCCACACCTTCGGCGCCACGCTGCTCGAGCTGCGCCGGGAATTCGACCTCACCGTGGTGATGATCGAGCACCACGTGCCGCTGGTGGCCCAGGTCTGCGACTACGTCTACTGCCTCAACTTCGGGGAGCTCCTGGCCGAGGGCACGCCCGACGCGGTGCGGTCGAACCCGGAGGTGATCCGGGCCTACCTGGGCCAGGAAGCGGAGGAAGTGCTCCAGGAGAGTGCGCCGTCATGAGCCTGCTGGAAGTCGAAGGGCTCCGTGTCGGCTACGGCTTCCCCGTCCTCATGGGGATCAGCTTCGCCGTGCAGGAGGGCGAGACGGCGGTCATGTTCGGCCTCAACGGCGCAGGCAAGACCACCACCGTGGCCACCATCGCCGGACTCCTCAAACCGGAGGCGGGCACCATCCGCTTCGACGGCGCCGACATCACCAAGACGTCGGCGGCGGAACGGGTCGCGCTCGGAATCGCCCTCGTACCGGAGGGGCGCCGTGTCTTCCCCGAGCTGTCGGTGTCGAACAACCTGCGGCTCGGGGCGTGGACGAAACGCCGCCATCACAAGCAGGTCGAGGAGTCGCGGGAGCTGTGCTTCAACTACTTCCCGCGGTTGGCGGAGCGGTCGGAGCAGCTGGCCGGGACCCTCTCCGGCGGTGAGCAGCAGATGCTGGCCATCGGCCGGGCGCTGATGTCCCGGCCCCGGCTGCTGCTGGTCGACGAGGCGTCGCTGGGGCTGTCGCCGGCGCTGACCCAGACCGTGTTCTCCGTTGTCGACCGGATCAACGACGACGGCGTGACGGTCGTGCTGGTGGAGCAGAACGTCGGCGTCCTGCCCTACGCCGACCGGGCCCTGATCATGGAGAAGGGCACGCTCGTCTATCAGGGCTCGGGCGACGAGATCCACAGCGGGAGTATCCGGGAGACGTACCTCGGGACCCCCGCATGAAAGGAAGAAGAGAATGAAGCTGCGGTGGAACAGCCTGGGCGGGAAACTGGGGCTGGCGTTCTGCGTCGCCGGGCTCGGCCTCATCTGGTCCGGGTGGAACGGGGCGGCCACCTACAACGACATCCGCAAGCAGTTCCCCTACCTCATCTCGGGCGGCATTGCCGGGCTGGCGCTGGTGGTGATCGGCGTCGGGCTCATGGTCATCCAGAGCCAGCGGGCCGACCGGGTGCAGCTCGAAGCCAACCTCGTCGAGCTGCGGGCCATCCTGGAACGGATGACGGGCGGGCCCATTTCCAACGGCGCGGACGCCGACGGCACGCTCGTCGTCGCCAGTCCGAACGCCTACCACCGGCCGAGCTGCAAGCTGGTGGCCGGGCGCGACCTGCGGAGGATGACGCCGGAACAGGCGGCGGCGGCCGGGCTGGCCCCCTGCCGCACCTGCAGCCCGGCCGAGGTCGAAGTCGACCTCGCCAGCAGCTAACCGAGATCCAGCGAGCGGAACACGAGGCCGGTCAGCGGCTTCGGTTGAAAGAACGTCGTCTTCTGCGGCATGCGGAGGCCGGCCTCGGCCACGGTGTCGATCTGGGCCACCGACACCGGCCGG
The DNA here is from genome assembly GCA_030838785.1 of Actinomycetota bacterium. Lineage (GTDB taxonomy): Bacteria > Actinomycetota > Acidimicrobiia > IMCC26256 > BP-133 > BP-133. Next base: position 6,658 of record JAUZEY010000291.1, read on the forward strand.
AGGAGGACGGCGGCGTCGGCCGCCCCTTTCGCCACCATGGCCGCCACCGTGACGGCGTCGTTGCGGTAGTCGATCTCGCTCGGCGCGCCGATCCGGTCGAGCACGGCGTCGAACCGGGCGGCGTCGACCTCCCGCAGCGGTTCGGGAAGCTCGGCCACCGCCGGGCCGAGGACGTCGAGCCGGGGGGTGAGCCGGGCCAGCCCGTCCTTGTCGACGAGGCCCATCGAGGCGGTGCGGTCCATGTCGGCCACCAGCTGCCGCACCCCGTCGGCCGTGTTGGGCCCGGCCGGGACGACGTCGCACACCTCGGCCAGGCGGGCCCGAAGAGCGCCGCCCACGCCCCACAGGAGGCGGTGGATCGGCCGCACCACCAGCTGGTCCTCGGCCAGCTCGACCACCATCATCATGATGCGGTCGGCGCCGGGATCGTCGACGCCCGCCGCCCGCTGCTCCTCCTGGTAGGCCAGCGCCGTCTCGTAGCGGTGATGGCCGTCGGCGATGACCAGGGGCGCGGCGGCGACGGCCGACCGTATGCGCTCGACCAGCTCGCCTGTGACCGGGAACAGGCAGTGCTCGACGCCGTCCCCGTCGACGCAGGACGCCGCCGCACCGCCGGCGGCGATCACCGGCTCGATCAGCTCCGACAAGCCCGACGAGAGCGACAGGCCCCACACCGGGTCGAGGTTGGCCCGCACCGACCGCAGCAGGTCGAGCCGGTCGCTCCTGGCCTTCGGCATCGTCCGCTCATGGGGGAGCACCGAGCCCTCGCCGGGCGGCGACAGGGCCAGGGCACCGACCACGCCGGTCATGCGGCGGGCGACGCCGGCTGTCTCACCGGGGGACACCCCCGGCCCCCCGGGGTCGGTGAAGGCAATCCGGTAGACGTAGAGGTGGGGCGCATCGGCGCGCAGCACCCCGTCGGCGCGCCACTGCTCGAAGGTCTCCCGGGCCCGCTGGTAGCGATCCCCCGGCTCGACATCGCGTGGAAGAATGAGCCGGACGGCGTTCTGCGGGTGGGCCGCCTCCAGCCGCGCCCGGCTCTCCTCGTCGATGACGTCGTAGGGGGGAGCGGTGACGGCGTCGAGCGGAGCGACTTGGTAGCGGAGGCCGGGAAAGGGGAAGAAATCGGGCACCATGGCTCCCGGAGCGGGTGAGGGCCCCGGTTCTAGCACAGGTCCCGAGGGCCCCCTGGACGGGTCCGCCGAGGCCTACGCCCGATTCCAGGAGGGCAGCCGCCTGCTCGACTCCGGCAACAGCCATGCCGCAGTGGTGGCGCTGGAGCGTGCCCGCGACCTCGAGCCGGACAAGGGCTCGATCCGGGAGGCGCTGGCCCGGGCCTACTTCCGGTCGAAGCGCGTCGGGGCGGCCAAGGCGGAGTTCGAGAAGGTGCTCGAGCTCGACCCGGTGAACGACTACGCCCACTTCGGGCTCGGCCTGTGCCTGCTGCGGTCCGGCGACCGGGCCGGCGCCCGGGGGCACCTCAAGATCGCCACGATCATGCGGCCCGATCTGGAGGCCTACCAGGACGCGCTCCGGCAGGCGTCGGCCTGACCGGATGACGGGCGCCCACGGCCCGGGGGTCCGGGAGTGTCCCCCGGAAAGAACACCGGCCGTCGTCCTCGACCTCGACGGGGTGCTGTGGCTCGGCGACGAGCCGCTTCCCGGCGCGGCCGACGCCGTGGCCCGGTTCCGGGCCGCGGGGCTGGCTGTCGGGTTCATGACCAACAACTCCAGCCTCCCGGTGAGCGGGTACGTCGACAAGCTGGCCCGGATCGGCGTGGAGGCCGACCCCTCCGAGGTCCTCACCAGCGCCCTGGCCGCCGCCGAGTTGCTGGCCGCCGACCTGGCGCCGGGGTCGAAGGTTCTCGCCTGCAGCGGCCCGGGGGTGGTGGAGGCCCTCGAGGCCCGGGGCTTCGCGGTGGTCGACGCGGGCCAACCGGATCCTGGCCCGGTCGAGGCTGTCGTCGTCGGCTGGCACCGCACGTTCGACTTCGACCGGCTGGACCGGGCGTCGGCCGCCGTCCGGGCTGGGGCCCGTTTCGTGGCCACCAATGCCGACGCCACCTATCCCGCCCCCGACGGACTCCTGCCCGGCAACGGCGCTCTGGTGGCCGCCGTCGCCACCGCCGCCGGCCGCCGGCCGGAGGTGGCCGGCAAACCGGAGCCCCCGACGGTGGCCCTGGTCAAGGCCCGGTTCGGCGAGCGGGGGGTGATGGCCGGCGACCGCCCGTCCACCGACGGGGCGCTGGCCGCGGCGCTCGGCTGGCCGTTCGCCCTGGTCGTGTCGTCGGCCACGCTGTCCGGCGACGAGGCGACCGACCACGATGCCGCCTTCGTCGGCCCGAGCCTGGCCTCCCTGGCCGACAAGATCATCGACGCGTTGGGGCCCTCAGATGCCTGAGGGGAGGCAGGTGAAGCTCCCTAATGCCTCCGGGGAGGCAGGGGAAGCTCCCTAATACCGGGGGCCGCCGAAGCCCCAGTCGGGCGGCGGCGGGCCGGTCGTCGGCGGGCCGGTCGTCGGCGCCGCCGGGCGGGCCGTGCCCCGGAGGACCAGGCCGACGGCGGCCCCGAAAATGAAGCCGCCGATGTGGGCGGCGACCGCCACGCCGGTGTTGGGGTTGGTGAAGAACTGCAGGACGAGCCAGCCGAGGAGCACGACGTAGGCCGGCAGGTACAGGAACTGCAGGAAGATGAACAGCGGGATGATCGTCAGCACCCGGGCCTTCGGATAGAGCACCAGGTAGGCGCCCATCACCCCGGCGATGGCTCCCGACGCGCCGACCACCGGCACCGTGGAGTTGGCCTGGGTGGCGATATGGGCGAAGGCGGCCACGCCGCCGGCCACGAGATAGAAGAACGCGTAGCCGACCGGTCCGAGCCGCTCCTCGATGTTGTTCCCGAAGATCCACAGGAAGAGCATGTTCCCCAACACGTGGAACCACGAGCCGTGGAGGAACATCGACACCACGATGGCCAGGAACACGTTCTTGTGCGGGAACGGCTCGGTGGTACTGGAGAGCGGTAGCCCCGGAATCCGCAGCTGCCCGTCGCACTGCTGGGACAGCTCGTTGGAGATGGGCTTGTGGTGGACCACCTCGCAGGGGATGGCGGCGTGTCGGGCCAGGAACTCGACCTCGCCGGAGTTGTGGGGCTGCACGAAGCCGTAGATATAGATGCAGGCGGCGATGATGGCGATCGTGACGATGGGCTTCGACGTCGTGGGGTTGTCGTCCCGGATCGGGATCACCATGCCCGGGCAGACTAGGTCACGCTGGTAACCTCAGCCGTGCTGCGAGTCAAGGAGCACAGATCGGGCCCCAAGAGCTGGTATCACAGCGCCATGCGCCGCCGGCTTGACCTCGAGCTCGTGCGGCGAGGGCTCACTGAGTCCCGAGCCCGGGCGCAGGAGGCCATCGAAGCCGGCCTCGTCCTCGTCTCGGGGACCAGAGCCGACCGGGCCGGGCGGCTCGTGTCGCCCGACGAGCCCGTCCATCTGGAGGGGCCGCCGTCGCGCTTCGTGTCGCGGGGCGGGGAGAAGCTGGCCGCCGCCCTCGACCGGTTCGGGGTCGACGTGGCCGGCCGGCGGGCTCTCGACGCCGGGTCGTCGACGGGCGGGTTTACCGACTGCCTGCTGCAACGGGGGGCGGCGTCGGTGGTGGCCGTGGACGTCGGGACCGGGCAGCTGGCCTGGTCGCTCCGCAACGACCCCCGGGTGATCGTCCGGGAGCGGTGCAACGCCCGCCACCTGACCCTGGCCGACGTCGGCGGGACGCCGGTCGGGCTCGTGGTCGGCGATCTGTCGTTCATCTCGCTCCGGCTCGTGGCGCCGGCGCTGGCCGGCGTCGCCGAGGACGGCGCCGACGCCGTGCTGCTGATCAAGCCCCAGTTCGAGGCCGGGCGGGGTCAGGTCCGCCGGGGCGGGCTGGTGACCGACCCGGCCGTCCACCTCTCCGTTCTGGAGCAGGTCACCGCCGCCCTGGCCGGCGACGGGCTCTTGCCGCAGGCTGTGATGCCCTCGCCGCTGCGGGGGGCGGCCGGCAACGTCGAGTTCCTCGGGCACTTCCGCGTTCGGCCGGCCGGCGGCGGCGGGCCGGTCCTTGCCGCTGGGGCGCTGGCGACGGCGGTCGAGGAGGCCGAGGCGACGGGGCCCAGGCGATGACTCCCGAAACGATGAGGACGGGCCGGCCCGTGAGGGCCGTCGGGATCGCCCCCCACCCGCATCGGGCGGCGGCCACCGCCGAGCGGGCCGCCCGCTTCCTGGCCGACGCCGGCGTCGAGGTCCGCATCCCGTCGCCCGACGCGGAGGCGATCGGGCTCCCCGAGCTGGCCTACGACCGCAAGACGTTCGCCGCCGGGCTCGAGTTCGCTCTCTCCCTGGGCGGCGACGGGACGATGCTGCGGACGGTCGAGCTCGTCGCCCCGGAGGGCGTTCCAGTGCTGGGGGTCAACCTCGGCCAACTGGGTTTCCTCACCGAAGTCGAGCCGGCCCAGCTGGAGGAGGCCCTCCGGAGGGCCCTGGCCGGAGAGTGCCAGATCTCCGAGCGCATGGTGCTGGCGGTGGTGGTCGACTCCGACGGGCCGGCAGCCGGGAAGTGGCTGGCCCTCAACGAGGCCGTCCTCGACAAGTGCAGCAGCGGCCACCTCGTGCGGTTGGCGGTATCGATCAACGGGAAGTTCTTCACCACCTACGCCGCCGACGGGTTGATCGTGGCCACCCCGACGGGCTCGACGGCCTACAACTTCTCCGCCCAGGGCCCGATCGTCTCCCCCAGCCACCGCTGCCTGATCCTCACCCCCGTGTCCCCTCACATGCTCTTTCAGCGTTCTCTGGTGCTCGGCCCCGAGGAGGAGCTCGAATTCGAAGTGACCAGCCAGCTGCCGGTCGGGCTCGTGCTCGACGGCCGAGAGGTGGGTCGGCTCTCGCCGGGCGATAGCGTGACCTGCACCCAGGGCCCACGTCCGGCCCGGCTCATGACCCTCCACCCCCGCGACTTCCATCAGGTCCTCAAGGCGAAGTTCGGCCTGGCGGATCGGTAGGGACCACGACGATGGCCATCGAGCAGTACTCCGAGCCCGAGTTCGAGATCGATCCCGACGACGTCGTGGTCGGTCCCGCCCGTGCCGACCGCCGGACCAAGGACCTGGTGAAGCGGCTCTGCCCCGGTGACATCGCCGTCATCGACCACGCCGACATCGACCGGGTGGCGGCCGAGAACCTCATCCGGGCCGCGCCGTCGGCGGTCATCAACGCTGCGACGTCGTTCACGGGTCGCTACCCCCACGTCGGCCCGCTGCTCATCGCCGAGGCCGGCATCCCGCTCGTCGACGACGTCGGCCCGGAGATCCTCGACCTCGTCGACGAGGGTGAGGAGATCCGCCTCGTCGGCAACGACCTGTGGCGGGGCGACGCCTTCCTCGCCGCCGGCCAGCGCCAGGAGGCCGGCGACCTCGCCCGCCGGGTCGTCCGGGCCCGCGCCGACATGGGCGCCGAGCTCGAGGCCTTCGCCGTCAACACGCTGGAGTGGATCCGGCGCGAGGCGAAACTGACCTTCGAGCCACTCCTGCTGCCGCCGATCCGGGCCGACTTCCGGGGCCGCCACGCCCTCGTGGTGGTGCGGGGCCACGACTACCGCGGCGACCTGGCCGCCCTGCGGCCCTACATCCGGGAGTTCCAGCCGGTGCTGGTGGCCGTCGACGGCGGAGCCGACGCGCTGCTCGAGGTCGGCCTGCGGCCCGACATCATCATCGGCGACTTCGATTCGGTGTCGGAAGAAGCGCTGGCCTGCGGGGCCGACCTCGTCCACCACGTCCATCCCGACGGGCGGGCCCCGGGCCGGGAGGAGCTGATGCGCTTCGGCGTGTCGTACGTGGAGTTCGTGGCCGAGGGCACGAGCGAGGACGTCGCCATGCTCCTCTCGGCCGAGGCCGGCGCGGAGCTGATCGTCGCCGTGGGCACCCACGCCAGCATGGTGGAGTTCCTCGACAAGGGCCGGGCGGGGATGGCGTCGACGTTCCTCACCCGGTTGCGGCTCGGCCCGCTCCTGGTCGACGCCAAAGGCGTCAACCGCCTGTACGAGACCCGGCTGCGGACCCGCGACCTGGCGCTCCTGATCGGTGCCGCCGTCCTGGCCATGCTGGTCGTGACCGTCGTGTCGGAGCCGCTCCACGTGTTCCTGTCCGGCCTCTGGGTGGTGATCCGGGACGGCTGGCTGCGCATCGCGGACACGGTTGCCGGGTGATCAACTTCCGCTTCCACCTGGTGTCGCTGGTGGCGGTCTTTCTGGCTCTGGCGCTCGGGGTGGTGATGGGCTCGACGGTCATCGACCGGGCCATCGTCGACCGGCTCAGCTCCCAGATCGACTCGGTGAAGAAGCGGGCCGACGAGCAGCGGGCCGAGAACCGCACGCTGCGGGACCAGATGAAGGGGCTCGAGACGTTCATCGCCCAGTCCCAGCCCCAGGTCACCGCCCGGCGCCTCAACCAGGTGCCGGTGACCATCGTGGCCGTGCGGGGCGTGCCGGCCGAGGACGTCAAGGGCGCCTACGACATCCTCCGGTCGGCCGGGGCGCTGGTGCCGGGCGTGCTGTGGATCGAGGACGGGTTCAGCGCCTCCGATGCGGGGGCGCGGACCAAGCTGGTCCAGGCGATGGGTGACTCCGGCCTGGCCACCGACGATCTCCGGCAGGTTGCCCTGGAGTCGCTGGGCCACCGGCTGGCGGCCGGGCCCCGGGTCACGACGGTGTCGAGCACGACGGAGTCGGGCCTCGACACGCTGGTGGCGCTCGAGGACGCCGGGCTGGTGTCGTTCGACACGGTGGGCGGCGGGGCGGTCGACCTCGAGTCGTGGCCGTCGGCGGGGTCGCGCACGCTGGTGATCGACGGCTCCCAGGCCCACCCCCTGCCGGGCACGATGACGATCCCCATCCTGCGGGCGGCGGCGGCCGCCGGGGGCCGGCTGGCCCTGGCCGAGGTGTTCCGGCCGACCGCCACCCTCAAGGCCCGGGGGGTCGTGGTGCGGGGGGTGCGGGACGACGCCGCCCTGTCCCGGGTGGTGTCCACCGTCGACGACCTCGACGAGACCCGGGGTCAGGTGGCGTTGACGCTGGCCGTCCAGGAGCTCGGCACGGACCGGGCCGGCCACTACGGGGAGGGCCCCGGGGCCAGCAGCCAGCTGCCGACGCCGGAAGCGGCCCCGCCGGAGGGCGTCCCGGCCGCGGCGGGCAAGTGAGCGTCGCCATCCAGGCCGAGGCGGCGGGCCCGCCGACCGCCGTGGGGCGCGCCGCGAGGGTCATGGGAGCGGCGACGGCGGTCTCCCGGATCCTGGGCTTCGGGCGGGTGCTGGTCATCGCCGCCGTCCTGGGGACGACCGACCTCGGCAACACGTTCTCGGCCTCCAACTCCGTCTCCAACGTGCTCTTCGACCTGCTGGCCGCCGGGGCGCTGTCGGCGGTGCTGGTGCCCGCCTTCGTCGAGCTCCTCGACCGGCGGTCCAGCGCCGGAGGCGGGGACGCCGAGGCCGAGCAGCTGGCCGGAGCGCTGCTGGGCTGGTCGCTGGTCGTGCTGGGGCCGATCTGCCTGGCCGGTGTCCTGGCCGCCCCGGCGCTGGCCCGGCTGCTCACGACCGGCACCGCCGACCCGGTGGTGGCCGCCGGGCAGCGGCACCTGGCCACCTTCCTGCTCCGCCTCTTCGTGCCCCAGGTCCTCCTCTACGCAGTCGGGGCCATTACCACGGCCGTTCTCCACGCCCGGCGGCGCTTCACCGTCACCGCCGTCGCCCCCATCGGCAACACGGTGATGATGGTGCTGGCCCTGGGCACCTTCCGGGCCCTCCACGGCCCGGGGGCGGCGGGCTTCGACCTCAGCCTGGCCGAGCGGCTCTCCCTCGGGGCGGCGGGGACGCTCGGGGTGGCGGCGTTCGTGGCCATCCCGGCCGTGGCGCTGCGCCGGACGGGCTTCCGCCTCCGGCTCCGGGTTCCCCGGCCGGGATCCGTCCCCGGCCTCGGGCGGGCCGTGCGGCTGTCGGGCTGGGCCGGTCTCCAGCACGCCGGGACGGCCGTCCTGCTGGCCGCCGCCCTGCTGGTGGGCATGGGCGTCTCCGGCGGCGTCGTCGCCTACCAGGTGGCCTTCGCCTGCTTCCTCGTGCCCTACGCCGTGCTGGCCCTGCCCCTCATCACCGCCGTCCTGCCGGAACTGGCCGGCGAGGCGGGCCGGGGCGATCTCGGTGCCTTCGGCCGGTCGCTGCGGTGGGCGCTCGACGGCATGGTCGGCTTCGTCGTGCCGGTGGGCGTGGCGGGGATGGTCTTCGCCCCCCGGGTGATGGAGGCGCTGGCCTTCGGTCAGACCAGCGAGGGTGGCGGCCGGCTCATCGGCTTCGGCCTCGCCGCCCTGGCCGCCGGGCTGCTGCCCTACGGGGCGTTCCTGCTCTTCGTGCGGGCCCACTACGCGCTCGGGGAGGGCCGGGCGCCGGCGGTGGCGGCCCTCGGATCGGCCGGGCTCGGCGCCGTCCTCATGGCGGCCGGCGGGGCGCTGGCCCACGGCGACGCCAAGCTGGCGGTGATGGGCGCCGCCCACAGCGTCGCCTACCTCGTGGGCGCCGTCGTCCTCGGCGTCGGCCTCGCCCGGCGGACGGGCCAGCCCCTGGCCCCCGCCCGCCTGCCCCGGGCGCTGGCGGTGTCGATCGCCCTCGGCGCCGCCTGCGCCGGCGTCATCCACTGGGTCGACCCCGCCGGCCGGACGGCCACCCTCGGCCTGGTGCTCCTCCTCGGCGCGGCCGCCGCCGCCGTCTACCTCGGCGCCCTCGGCCCGCGGCGGGCTGCCTCGCCGGCCCCCGGCGACTTCCGCCCCCCGCCGGTCCCCCCGGGCCGCGGCAACGGAACGGGCGCCCTCGGCGCCGAGCCGACCCGGGCGACGGCCACCCCGGCGGCCCGGGCGTACCGGCCGCGGTGACCGCGGTCGTCCTGGGCGTCGTCTGCGGGTTTCTGGCCGCCCAACTCATCTGGCGCATGTCGGCCGGGCTGTTCAAGTCGGTCGTGCTCCAGCGGCCGAACTACCGCAGCCGCTTCGTGCCCACGGGGGCGGGCATCGTCCTCGCCCTGGCCGTCGCCACTGTCGAAGGCGGACGGGCGCTGCTGGCCGCGGGCGGCGTCGGCGACGTGCCGGGCCCCGGCGTGGCCCGGACCGTGATCGTGGCCGGGCTGTTCGGGTTCGGGGCCCTCGGGTTCCTCGACGACGTCCTCGGCGGCGACGCCGAGCGGGGCTGGAAGGCCCATCTCCGGGCCCTGGCCGCCGGGCGCCTGTCGGCCGGCGGCGTCAAGCTGTTCGGCGGCGGGGTGCTCGCCCTGATGCTGGCGTCGGCGGCGGGATCGACCGCCTCGGGCGGCGGCGGCGCCCTCCGGTTGGCGGCCGACGGCGCCCTCGTCGCCCTGGCCGCCAACCTCGGCAACGCCTTCGACCGGGCGCCGGGTCGCACGATCAAGGTCTCGCTGGTCGTCTGGGTGCCGCTGGCTGTGGCCGCCCGGGGCGATGCGGCCGGCGTGGCGCTGGGCCCGGTGATGGGAGCGGCCCTCGGTCTGCTGCCCGACGACCTCGCCGAGCGGCTCATGCTGGGCGACGCCGGGGCCAACGCCCTCGGTGCCGCCCTCGGTCTGGGGGTTCTCCTCACGCTCGGCCCGGGCGCCCGTCTCGTCGTGACGGCGGTGCTCGCCGCCCTCAACCTGGCCGCCGACCTGACCTCGTTCAGCCGGCTGATCAAGAAGACGCCCGTCCTCGACCGCCTCGACCGCTTTGGCGGCCTCCGGGTCTAGGGAGTCCAATCGGCCAACGACACCCGGACCAGTGTCACCTCGGCCAGGAACAGCGCTTTGGTCACCGGAGCGGTCAGGCAGTTGCCCTCGTTCACGATCTGGAAGAGCCCCCGCAGCGTCGGCGTGGTGAACGCCCCGGCGCCGGCCAGGAGAAAGGCGTGCGGCTCTTTGACGTGGACGTCCTGTTCGTCGGTGGGGATCCAGTAGTCGACCGTCCCGGTCCCGAGTTCCCGGAGGCAGCCTCCCTCCCCCGACGGCAACACGGTGTAGGAACCGGAACCGGTGAAGGACCCCTGCCGGACCATCAGTTCCCGGGTGTTGAACTGGCCCCGGCACTGGATCACGCCGGGCGAGATCTGCCAGGCGCCGCTGTCAGGGGTGGAGGGCGAGTGCGTGAAGGTGATGGTGCCGCTGATCGTGCAGACGCCAAGGCCGAGTGCGTCAGCGGGCGGGGTGGATCCGAGGAACGTCGCCAGTGTCAACCCGACGAGCATCGCAACGGAACGCTTCACACGGGCTCCCCCCGCTCGAACGACGCTTTCACCCGGCATTCTGCCCCATCTCCCCATCAGACGACACATTTCGATCGCTGCCAGAGGACCTTGGGCCCGCCGTAGCGGGGGCCGGCGGCGTAGCCGGCCCGTTGCAGGAGATCGGGGAGTGGCGCGAGTTCGGCGAAGCGGTGGGACCAGACGAGCACGGCGCAGACCCGGCGGTCGGCCGCCGCCCGGGCCAGGGAGGCGGCGGTCAGCCGGCCCGACTCGATGCGGAGGATGGACGTGTCGACCAGGTCGGGCGGGGTACGCCGCCCTGCCCGCCACACGACGCCGGGATCGTCGCTGAAGACCTGCGCCCCGGCCGGAAGGGCCGCCAGATCGGCCCGGGCGGCGGCCAGCGCCGGCCCCGGGGGTGCCGGCCACAGGACCTCCGAGAGGTGGACCAGGTGGTAGGGCAGCACGGCGGCACCCACCACGATCGCCACCGAGATCGCCGCCGCGCCGCGGCGGCGGCCGGCGGGGCGGGGCAGACGGTCCAGGCCGGCGGCGGCCAGGAGGGCGGCGGGGGGGATCAGGTGGGCGACGTGGTTCCGCCACAGGGGGTGCTCGACGGCCAGGACCAAGATCGTGGCGGCCAGCCAGGCGCCCACCAGTCGGAGCCCGAGCGCATCACCCCCCTAACCGGTGGGCAAGCCGCTCGGGCCCCGACTCTCGGCGGGGTCGGCGGGGTCGGCGGGGTCGGCGGTGGCGAGAGTGGGCCGGCATCGAGTGGCGACGACGGCTGCGGCGAGGGCGGCGAGGACCATGGGGACGTCGCGGTCGCCGAGGGTGGAGATCACCTTGCGGAGGTTTCGGAGCGGCGTACGGGGGCCGGCGGCTTCGAGGTGGTAGCGGAAGGCCTGGTCCCACACGTTGGCGAGGCCCCAGGGGAGCGCGACGACGAAGCTCACGACGGCGGCGGCGGCGATCGCGGCGCCCAGGGGGAGCCAGCGCCGGCTCCGGGCGGCGCTCGACGGCGCGTCCCCTCCGGGGGCGCCGGACGGCGCGCCGCTCGGGAGGAGCGCCCAACCGACGGGTAGCACGGCGCCGAGCAGGAGGCTCTTCACCGACAGTGCCGCCCCCAATAGCGCGCCGGCGGCCAGCGCCCGTCCGGGGGACGGTGCCCGGCGGTACCAGAGGGCGGTGGTGACCGCCCAGGCGGCGAGGGCGAGGCCGGGGCCGTCCGAGGTGAGGGGGCCGGTGACCCACAGCACGCTGCCGCTGGTGGCCACGAGCACGGCCGCTCCGGCGGCCGCCACCGCTGACAGCCGCAGCGCCCGGGCCGCGGACCACGTCGCCAGCACGAGGGCCAGGCCGGAGGCCACGCCCAGGAGGCGGGGGGCGTCCAGCGTCCGCAGGCCGAGCACGTCGGAGAGCCAGACGAGGGGCAGGAACAGCGGGCCCTGGCTCGAGAACACCTCCCGGAAGGGGAGCGCCCCCGTCCGCATCGCCACGGCTGACGCGCCGTAGACGCCGTCGTCGAAGCTCACGGCCCGCACGGCCAGGAGGGCGGGGATCCGCAGCGCCACGGCCCCCGCGGCGATGGCGGCGGGCGCGGCCCGGCGGGGCCATCGGGGGCCCGGTGCGACAGGGCTCTCCGGTGAGGCCGGGAGACGTCGGGAAGAGGCCGGGCGGGCGGTTCGCATGGCTCCGTCGGCAACGGTAGCCATTAGCCTGAGGGATCGTGACGACCCCCAAGTCCTTCCCGCAGATGGTGGCCGAGGCGCTCCAGCACATCCCGGAAGTGGCGCCGGCCGCCCTCAAGACCCGCCTCGACGGTGGGGAGCAGATCGTCGTCATCGACGTCCGGGAGCCGGACGAGTTCGCCAAGGGCAAGATCCCCGGCGCCTTCACGATCCCCCGGGGCGTCCTCGAGATGCAGGTCGACGGGCGCCTCCCCCGGGAGTCCACCGTCGTGCTCTACTGCGGCGCCGGGGCCCGGTCGGCCCTGGCCTGTGCGAGCCTGGCCGAGATGGGCTACGACAAGGTGGAGAACCTCGCCGGCGGCTGGCACGGCTGGGTGGAGGCCCGTCTGCCGGTCGAGCAGCCCTGACCGCATCCCCCGAGGCTGTCGGAGGGGCATGGTAGGTTCGTCCGTGTCACTTGTGCGCGGCCCGGAAGTTGGGGATGAGGGCCGTGCCGGCACCAGGGCAATGGGCGGAACCCAGGTGAAAGGTGGAAGGTCTTGGCCAAGCACATCTTCGTGACGGGCGGTGTCGCGTCCAGCCTCGGGAAGGGCCTCACGGCCTCGTCCCTGGGCCGGCTGCTCAAGTGCCGGGGCCTGCGGGTCACGATGCAGAAGCTCGACCCGTACATCAATTTCGACCCCGGCACGATGAACCCGTTCCAGCACGGCGAGGTCTTCGTTACCGACGACGGCGGCGAGAGCGACCTCGACCTCGGTCACTACGAGCGCTTCGTCGATGTCGCCCTCCATCGCGACTCCAACGCCACCACCGGCTCGATCTACACCACGGTGCTGGCCAAGGAGCGGCGGGGCGACTACCTGGGCGCCACCGTCCAGGTGATCCCCCACATCACCGACGAGATCAAGGAGCGAATCCGCCGTCTCGCCACCGACGACGTCGACGTCGTCATCACCGAGATCGGCGGCACCGTCGGCGACATCGAGATCCTCCCCTTCCTGGAGGCCATCCGGCAGTTCCGCAAGGACGTCGGCCGGGAGAACGTCTTCTACATCCACGTCACGCTGGTGCCGTTCATCGGCCCGTCCGGCGAGCAGAAGACGAAGCCCACCCAGCACTCGGTGACCGAGCTGCGCTCCCGGGGCATCCAGCCCGACGCCATCGTCTGCCGCTCCGACCGGCCGATCTCGACCCGGCTGAAGGAGAAGATCTCCAAGCTGTGCGACGTGCCCGAGGAGGGCATCGTCTCGGCCATCGACACGCCGAACATCTACGAGATCCCCCTCGTCCTCCACGACGAGGGGCTCGACGCCTACATCGGCCGGGTGCTCGGGTTCCCGGCCGGGGAGGCCGAGCTGGGCCCCTGGCGCAACCTCGTGTCGCGGGTGGAGCGGTCGACGACCGAGGTCCGCATCGGGCTCGTCGGCAAGTACGTCAACCTCCCCGACGCCTACCTGTCGGTGGTCGAGGCGCTCAAGCACGGCGGCTACGCCAGCGGGGCCAAGGTGATCATCGACTGGATCGCCTCCGAAGACGCCGAGGGCCTCCTGGCCGAGGGCCGCCTCCACGACCTCGACGGCATCGTGGTCCCCGGCGGATTCGGCGTGCGGGGCGTGGAGGGCAAGATCGCCGCCGTGACCTACGCCCGGGAGCACAAGGTGCCGTTCCTCGGCCTCTGCCTGGGGCTGCAGTGCGCCGTGATCGAGTACTCCCGCAACGTGGTCGGCCTGGCCGGCGCCAACTCGTCGGAGTTCGACCACGCCACCCCGCACCCCGTCATCGACCTGATGGACGACCAGCGGGAGGTCGAGAACAAGGGCGGGACCATGCGGCTCGGCGCCTACCCGGCGGTGCTGCGGCCCGACACGATCGTGCGGGAGGCCTACGACACCGAGGTCGTCTACGAGCGGCACCGCCACCGCTACGAGTTCAACCCCCGGTACCGCCGCCGGCTGGAGGAGAACGGGCTGCGCTGCTCGGGCACCTCGCCCGACGACCGGCTCGTCGAGTTCGTCGAGCTGAGCCGGTCCGAGCACCCGTTCTTCGTCGCCACCCAGGCCCACCCCGAGTTCAAGAGCCGGCCCAACCGGGCCCACCCCCTGTTCCGGGATCTGGTCAAGGCGGCGCTGGCCCGGGCGGAGTCCCGGACCCCACGTCTCCCGCTGGCCGACGACGACGAGGAGGGTGTCCCCCTCCCCGCCCCCGAGCCCGTCGGATAGCCGTCGTCGGGCCCGGGGCCCCCAAAACCTAGAATCCTCGCCATGTCCGGCTACCGCCTCGTCGATTCCACCGAGATCGCCCGGGGCGGGTTCCTGACCTTCTGCGAGGAGACGTTCGAGTCGCCGACCGGCGAGCGGTTCGTCCGCTGGATGGTCGAGCATCCGGGGGCGGTGGCCGCCGTCCCGGTGGAGGACGGCCCCGACGGCCCCCAGGTCGTGCTCGTCCGGCAGTGGCGCCCGGCGCTACGCGACCTGCTCCTCGAAATCCCGGCCGGGAAGCTCGACGTGCCCGGGGAGCCGCCCGACGACGCCATGGCCCGGGAGCTGGCCGAGGAGATCCAGCAGCGACCCGGCCGACTGGTCAAGCTGAGCACCTTCTGGAACTCACCCGGGTTCTCCACCGAGCTCACCCACGTCTACATCGCCCTCGACCTCTCCCCCTGCGACCGCCCCGAGGCCGCCAAAGAAGAGGAGCAGGACATGACGATCGAGCGCCACCCGCTGGCCGGCACCGGCCGGCTCATCGCCGCCGGCGAGATCACCGACGCCAAGACGATCATCGGCCTGGCCCTGGCCGAGCGCTACCTGGCCGGGGAGCAGCCGCCGGCGGAGGCCACGGCGTGAGTGCCGAGGCGGCCCACCTCCGGGTCGTTCCGGAGCCGATCACCCGACCCTTGGTCGTCGGCGTCCCCAAGGAGACCAAGGTCAACGAGTACCGGGTCTCGGTCACGCCCGACGGCGTGTCGGAGCTCGTCCACCGCGGCTCGACGGTGGTGGTCGAGACGGGCGCCGGGGTCGGGGCGGCCATCACCGACGAGGAGTACCGCCGGGCCGGCGCCGAGATCGCCGGGAGCGCCGCCGAGGTCTGGGAGCGGGGCGAGGTCGTCTGCAAGGTGAAGGAGCCCCAGGCGGGCGAGTTCGCCCTGATGCGGGAAGGGCAGGTGCTGTTCACCTACCTCCACCTGGCCGCCTACCCCGCGGTGGGGCAGGCCCTCCTCGACCGCCGGGTGACCGGCATCGCCTACGAGACGGTCCAGCTGCAGTCGGGGGCGTTGCCGCTGTTGGCCCCGATGAGCGAGGTGGCGGGCCGGATGGCCCCCCAGATCGGCGCCCACTTCCTCGAGCGGCACAACGGTGGACGGGGCGTGCTCCTCGGCGGGGCGCCCGGCGTCCGGCCGGCCCGGGTCGTGGTCCTCGGCGCCGGCAACGTCGGCTGGAACGCGGCCTGGATCGCGGCCGGCATGGAGGCCGAGGTGGCGATCCTCGACCGAAACCTCGACCGGCTCCGGTGGGTCGACCAGATCCACCGCGGCCGCATCCTCACGCTGGCCTCCAACCGGGGAGCCGTGGAGCGGTCGGTGGCCGAGGCCGACATGGTCGTCGGCGCCGTCCTCGTCCCCGGCGGACGGGCGCCGATGCTGGTCACGGAGGACATGGTGGCGGCCATGAAGCCGGGCGCCCTCATCGTCGACGTCGCCATCGACCAGGGCGGCTGCATCGAGACGTCGCACGAGACGACCCACGCCGACCCCGTCTACGAGGTGCACGGCGTCCTCCACTACTGCGTGGGCAATGTCCCCGGCGCCGTCCCCCACACGTCGACCTACGCCCTGGCCAACGCCACCCTGCCCTACCTGGTGGAGATCGCCACCCAGGGCCCGGAACGGGCCGTCACCGCCGACCGGGCGCTGGCCGGCGGGCTCAACACCCTGTCCGGTCACGTGGTCAACCCGGCCGTGGCCGAGGCGCTCCACCTCCCCGCCACCCCCTTCGCCGAGCTCTGGGGTGGGTGACACGGCAGCACCCGATCTCGACCGGCTGCTGGCCGAGCACAGCACCTGGCTGGCAATCGAACGGGGGGTGGCCGTCAACACGCTGGCGGCCTACCAACGTGACCTGGCCGCCTATGCCGCCTTTCTCCGGGGCCGGGGCGTCGACGTGGCCCGGCTCACGGAGGGCGACGTCGACGCCTACGTCGAGCACCTGAAGTCGGCCCGGGACGAGGACGGGAAGCAGCGCTGGTCGGCCGCCTCCGTGGCCCGGGCGGTGGTGGCCGTCCGCTCCTTCCACCGCTTCTGCCTCACGGAGGGCCACCTCGACCTCGACCCCAGCGAGGACGTCACCGCCCCCAGGGTCCCCCAGGGCATCCCCAAGGCCCTGACCGAGCCCGAGGTCGAGGCCCTCCTCGGGGCGGTCACGGGCGACGATGCGGCCGCCCGCCGGGACCGGGCCATCCTCGAGACCCTCTACGCCACCGGGCTGCGGATCTCAGAGCTGGTCGGCCTCGACCTCGGCGCCATCGACCTCGAGGAGGGCTTTCTCCGGGCGTTCGGCAAGGGGGCCAGGGAGCGGATCGTGCCGGTCGGCCACACCGCCTCGGCGGCCATCGAGGCCTGGCTCCCGGCCCGGGCGTCCGTTCTGGCCCGGGCCCGGCGGGACCGGTCCGACCCCGACGCCCTGTTCGTCAATCCCCGGGGCGGGCGCCTGACCCGCCAGGGCTGCTGGAAGATCGTGTCGGCCTACGGGCTGCGGGCGGGCCTCGGTGGACGCCTCTCACCCCACGTCCTGCGCCACTCCTGCGCCACCCACATGGTCGACCGCGGCGCCGACCTCCGGGTCGTCCAGGAGCTGCTCGGCCACGCCAGCGTCTCGACGACGCAGATCTACACCAAGGTCACGCAGTCCCGGCTGCGGGCGGTGTACGAGGCGGCGCACCCCCGGGCGAAGCTGCGGATTTCGCCGGAGCTGGCCGTCCCCTCCGGGGGGCGGCAGGCCTAGACTCGCTCGCTATGGCCGATGTGACCAACCCGACCCAACGCGCCCACCTGGAAGAGGAACGCGCCCGGATCCAGGGACAGCTCGAGCAGATGGGTCACTTCGGCACCAGCATGTCCTTCGACGAGGGGTTCGCCGACTCCGGTCAGGTCACGGCCGAGCGCGGCGAGGTCGAGGCCCTGGCCAACAGCCTGGTGGAGACCCTCACCGAGGTCGAGCACGCGTTGGAGAAGTTCGACGCCGGTACCTACGGCGTCTGCGAGCAGTGCGGGGCTCCCATCCCCGAAGCCCGCCTGGAGGCCAAGCCGGCCGCCCGGCTGTGCATCAACTGCGCATCAGCGCGGCGGTGATGCAGTCCGGGGCGCCAGGTAAAGCTGCCAAGTGACCAAGCAGCACCTGATCTTCTACGGCTGCCTTGTCGTGGCCGTCATCCTCCACGAGATCAGCCACGGCTTGGTGGCCTACGCCTACGGCGACGACACCGCCAAGCGGGCCGGGCGCCTCACGCTGAACCCCATCCCCCACATCGACCCGCTGGGCTCGATCATCCTGCCCGCCATGGCGGTGCTGGCCAACCTGCCGGTGCTCGGGTGGGCGAAGCCCGTCCCCGTCAATCCGGCCCGGCTACGGAATCCCCGGCGACAGATGCTGTGGGTCGGGCTGGCCGGGCCGCTGACCAACTTCACCCTGATGCTGGCGGCGGCCATCCCGGCCAAGATCGTGCTGGCCGGCACCTACCCCGGCGCCTGCACCGGCACCCTGATCGACCCCCGGGTCAGCCTGACGGGCGACATCCTGGCCAGCTTCGCCGTCGTCAACCTGCTGCTGGGGCTGTTCAACCTGCTCCCGATCCCGCCTCTCGACGGCGCCTCGCTCATCGAGCGGGTGCTGCCCGGCCGGTACCTCCAGACCTACTGGAAGTTCCGGCCCTACGGGTTCCTGGTGCTGTTCCTCGGCCTCTTCTACTTCAACTTCTTCGGCCGGATCCTGAGCCCGTTCCTCGGCGATCTGTGCCGGTACCTGGTGCGGTAGGGGTTCATGGCCGGGGAGCCGTGGGGACACCTGGCCGGGCGGTTCTTCGGGGCGCTGCGGCCGGGCGGCCCGTCCCCTGAGGACCGGGCCTGGGTCGAGACCGTGCTGGAGCCCGGCGAGTACGCCCTGTGGGCCCGCCAACCGGGCCACGACCGGCGCCACACGGCCCAGGTCGCCCGCCACGTCGAGGCCGCCCTGGCCGGCGGACCCCACGCCGGCGATTCGCGGTGGCCCGCCTGCGCCCTCCTCCACGACATCGGCAAGCTCGCCTCCGGCCTGTCGATCCCGCACCGGGTGCTGGCCACCCTGGCCGGCCGGGTGACCGGCGGGGCGCCGAGCGACCCGGGGGAACACCGGGGGCTGCGGCGCCGGATCGCCCTCTACCTCCGCCACGCCGAGCTCGGCGCCGACATGATCCGGATGGCCGGAGGGCGCGACGAGGTCGCCCACTGGGCCGGCGCCCACCACGACCGGGCCCGGCTCGACCCCACCCTGGTGCCGGCCCCGGTGGTGGCGGCGCTGGTGGCGGCGGACAACGACTGAGGTTTGTCACGGCGTGTTTGTCATTGGGCGGCCGCAATCGTCATGGATCCGCAACCTGTTCGCCGCGGCGTTGTCAGGTGCCCATGTCACTATGAAGCTCGTGAACAGGACATGGTCAGCCAGCTGGGGGACCACAGCCCGTTCCGCATCCGAATCCTTTCTTCTCCACTGGTCCTGCGTCGAGCGACGGCGCCACTGCCGCCTGATGAACCACCCGGTTCCGCTGCCGGGTCGGGGAACACGGGCAGCGTCGTTCGGCGCAAGCTGCACAACCCACGCCTCCGTGGCCGGTTTCAACGCCGAGACCGGCCTCCGCCACCGGAGGTAACCAGGCCCCTGCTGCAGCCGCTGCGGCGATCGGGCGGGAAAGGCTGACCGCGAGCAGCCGTCCCGCCCGATCGTCGCGTTTGGCTGTGCAACGCCCGAGGCCCGCCGATTCCGATCGGTGGGCCTTCGGCGTTTCCGGGCCCGGGCACTGATCGCCGGCCACCGCCCGCCCAGGCAGTAGCCTCGGACCCCGTGCCGTACGAGGTCCACACGCCCGTTTTCGAGGGCGACCTCGAGCTGCTCACCCAGCTCGTCTCCCGCCAGGAGCTCGACGTGTTCGGGCTGTGCCTGGCGTCGCTCGTCGAGGCCTTCCTGGCCGAGGCCAAGGCGGCGGTGGCCTCCGGGGTCGAGGAGCCCTATGACCTCGACACCTCCACCGAGTTCCTGCTCCTGGCGGCCACGCTGGTCGAGCTCAAGACCCGCTACCTGCTGATCGAGGACGACGACGAGGTCCCCGACGAGCTGCCCACCCCGGAGGACCGGGACCTTCTCCTGGCCCGCCTGCTCCAGGGCCGGACCTTCAAGGAGGCGGCCCGCGTGCTGGCCGCCCTCATCCGGGCCGCCGACCGCTGCGCCCCCCGCCGAATGGGGCCCGAGGAGCCACTGGCGTCGGTCGAGATCGACCCGCTGGAGTCGGTCACCGCCGACGAGCTCCGGTCCGCCCTCCTCCGGGCGCTGGCCCCCCGGCCGGTGGTCGACCTCTACCACGTCACCCCCATCCGGGCCAGCGTCAGCGACGCCATCGACCGGGTGCTCGGCGCCCTCACCCGCTGCGAGCAGCTCTCCCTCTTCGACCTGAACACCGAGGAGCCGGCCGACCGGCTGGAGTACATCGTCCGCTTCCTGGCCGTCCTGGAACTGTTCAAGCAGGGGCTGGTGGAGATCGAGCAGCTCGACGCCTTCGGGGACCTCCTGGTCCGGGCCGCGCCACCCGAGGAGCCGGCGAGCGACGACGCCCCGGCCTGGGAGGAGCCGGCGTTCTCATGACGACCGAGACGCCCATGGATGCCGAAGCCGGCGAGGACTGGGAGTACCCGGCGCCCGAAGGCGCGATCGAGGCGGAGCCGGAGGCTGCGCCTGATGCCGGGTCGCCCGACCCGCCGGAGGGCTCCATCGCGGCCGAGGCGTCCGAAGGGGTGGAGCCGGCCGTGGAGGCGGAGGCACCGGAAGGGTCCGGGGCTCCGGCCAAGCCCCGGCGGGCGGCGCCCGAGCCGGAGGTGCCGCGCCAGCCCGACGAGTGGCGGCGGGCCATCGAGGCGGTGCTCATGGCCGCCACCGAGCCGGTCGAGCCCCAGGTGCTGGCCCAGCTCATCGAGCGTCCGGTGGCCGAGGTCGAAGGGCTCTGCGCCCTCCTGGCCGCCGAGTGCACCGGCCGGGGATTCGTGCTGGCCAAGGTGGCCGGGGGGTACCGCTTCCAGACCCACCCCGACTGCGCCCCCTACGTCGAGCGCTACATCCTGGAGGGCCGCCACGCCCGCCTGTCGGGGCCGGCGCTCGAGACGCTGGCGGTCATCGCCTACAAGCAGCCCGTGACCCGCTCCCAGCTCTCGGCGGTGCGGGGCGTGGACGTCGACGGCGTCGTCCGCAGCCTTCTCGACCGGGGTTACATCGAGGAGGTCGGCCGGACGGAGGGCGTCGGCCACCCCGTCCAGTACGGGACCACCCGCCTGTTCCTCGAGCGCCTCGGGCTGGAGTCGCTGGAGAAGCTCCCCGCGCTCGCTGATCTCGTCCCCGGTCCAGGCGTGATGGAGGAGCTCGAGGCCCGGCTGGCCGAGGCCACCCGCTCCGGCGTCCGCTTCGATCCTGTCCGCCGGCGCCGTCCCGCGCCCGTCCGGCCCGGCGAGGGGCAGGCCACCCTCGGCGACATCGACCCCGCCTGGGACACCCCGGCGGGTTGACCGCACCGGCCGAGGAGGGTGGTCCCCCGGCCCGCTCCGGGGATGCCGCCCCGGACGGTGGCGAGCGGCTCCAGAAGGTCCTGGCCCGGGCCGGGCTCGGGTCCCGGCGGGCCTGCGAGGAGCTGATCGACGAAGGCCGGGTCGGGGTCAACGGCGAGGTCGCCATCCTCGGCCGGCGGGTCGACCCCGAGCACGACCGCGTCACCGTTGACGGCGTCACCCTCCCCGTCCGCCCCGGCCTCGTCTACTACCTGCTCAACAAGCCGGCCAAGGTCGTCACCACCGCCCACGACCCGCAGGGCCGCCCGACGGTGATGGACCTCGTGCCCGACGAGCCCCGGGTCTTTCCCGTCGGCCGCCTCGACTGGGACACCGAGGGGCTGCTGCTCCTCACCAACGACGGTGAGCTGGCCCACGGGCTCACCCACCCCAGCCGGGGCGTGCCGAAGACCTATCTGGCCGAGGTGGCCGGCGTCCCGGGGAAGGCCGCCCTCCGGCGCCTCCGGGACGGGGTCGATCTCGACGACGGCCGAACCGCTCCCGCCCGGGCCCGCCTCACCCAGACGACGCCGACCGGGGCCGCCCTGGAGGTCGTGATCCACGAGGGCCGCAACCGCCAGGTCCGGCGGATGTGCGAGGCCGTCGGCCACCCCGTCCGGCGCCTCGTCCGGACGCGGTTCGGGCCGCTGCGCGATCACAGCCTCGCTCCGGGCGAATGGCGGTCGCTCAAGTCGGCGGAAATTCAGGCGCTGTACGCCGCCATCGGCGCCCAATCTGGCGATACCGAAGAGGAAAATGATGCCTGAGAACTGCTTTGTACTGCAACGTGAGTCGCCATTGGGCAAGACTCCGCGATTTGTGGCTAGATAGTCCACTGCTCCTGACGTACTTGCTCGTTGTTCATGGGTTGACAGATATCTGGGTTGGAGAAAGAGTGTTCTGCGGGCACTGTTCGCCAGACGGACAGGCGGGGAATGGACGACTTGTACCAGCACGACAACGGACTCAGGGCGTTGGCCATGCGCGTCGCCGCGCTGGAAGACAACGTGGCGTTCCTCGAGGAGTGGTGCGAGGAGCAGCAGGACGTGCTCGACCGCACGGCGGGCCCCGTCGCCTACGACTACGAAATCGAGGCTGAGCCGGAGCCAGCGGCCCGCGCCGTCCTCCGGGTGGTGGACCTCCGGGACGAGGTGCTGGCCGCCCTCGAAGCCGCCACCGACGACGCCGAAGCCCTCGTCGATGAAGACGACGAACCCCTCGGTCCCGAGACCATCCTCGCCGTGGTCGAGACCGAGCACGAGCGCCGGGTGCGCCAGATCCGGGCCCGGCTCGAGCGGATCCGGGTGCGGCTGAGGGCCGAGCTCTAGCTGCCTTGGGGGAGGCTGGTGAAGCTCCCTAGCTGCCTCGGGGGGAGGCCAAGAAGCTCCCTGGCTCCTAGCGGGACGCCAGCAGGTCGTAGAGCTCCATCAGCACCCGGCGGGCCCGGGGGTCGAGCCGCCGGTCGGACTCCAGGACCTCGAGCAACGCCATCGGCGGCCCGAGCGGGGGCAGATCCCGCACCGAGGGCGCTTCGACGTAGCGGCGCTGGCACTGGCGCATGAGCTCGGCGGGATCGAGCAGGAGGGCCCGGGCCATCCGGACGAGGGTCTCGTCGGTGGGATGGTCGTTCTGGCCCGCCTCGATCTGACGCCAGGTCGTGTTCGAGACCCGGGCCCGGCGGGAGGCCTCGTTCTTGGACAGCCCCAGCCGGCGGCGGTGCTCTCCGATGTACTGGCCCACTGCCGGCCAGTCGACGGCGCTGGCCGGCTCGCTCTGCGACGAGATCACCACGGTCCGTCCCACCTCTCCCTCACACTCATGCGCCCTGCGTGTTGATACTGCTCGAAAGTACCTCCTTCTACAAGCATTCCCGCACAGTTCGCCGATCACGACAGAGCTTTGACTCGATTTACCGGATTTATACGAACTTCTTGTCATTGAGGTGCGAATTGCGTACCATTGTGGCGTGGCGGGAGTCGTGTGGGGAGTGGGCGTAGGAGTCGCAGTTGTCGCCGGAGGACGGGCGACGAGCCGCTGGGCGCGGCGCCGCTGCGACGAGGCCCTGGCCTGTGCCCGCCTGATTCCTTCCTCCTCGGAGCGGCCGTTCGCCTTGATTGCCGGGCTCGAGGACCGCACCGCAGATCGAGCGCAGGTGCGTCAGCAGCGCGCCTTCCAGCAGGCGCTCGATGCAGAACGGCGGGGTGGCGCGTTCCTGGCCCGGCGCGTCACCCCGACCGTTCCTTCCCCGCCCGGAGCCTGAACCGCCCGGAGCCCTGAACCGCCCGGAGCCTGAACCGGCCGCGCCATCGCATACGCTCTCGGACATGGAACGGGAGCCGCGCCTGCTCGCCCTGCGCGGGGCGATCACGCTCGACGCCGACACGAAGGACGAGGTCTCCGAGAAGACCCAGCGGCTGGTCAAAGAGATGCTGGCCCGGAACGACGTCAACCACGACGACCTCGTCAGCATCATCTTCACCGCCACCGACGACGTCACGGCCGACTTCCCGGCCGCCGCCGCCCGGGCGCTGGGCCTCGGGGACGTGCCGCTGCTGTGCGCCCGGGAGCTGGGCATCGCCAACGCCATGCCCCTGTGCGTGCGGGTCCTGATGCACCTCTACAGCGACCGGCGCCGCGACGATCTGCACCACGTCTACCTCGAAGGCGCCCGCGGCCTGCGGGACGACCTCCCGGAATAGCGCCCGGGGATGGGAACCGTCGCGGTGGTCGGCACCGGCCTGATCGGCGGGTCGCTCGGTCTCGCCCTCCGGCGGGCGGGCCTGCGGGTGCAGGGCTACGACGCCGACGCCGCCCGGCTGGAGCGGGCGCTCGAGCGGGGGGCGGTCGACGCCGCCGCCGGGTCGCTCCTGGAGGCCTACGCCGGGGCCGACGTCGCCTTCGTCGCCGTCACCGTCTCCGGGGTGGCCGACGCCGTCACCGCCGCCCTCGACGCCGGTGTCGGCGCCGTCTCCGACGTCGGGTCGGTCAAGGCGCCGGTCGTCCGGGCCGTCGAGGCCCAGGCGGGCGGGGCCGTTGCCCGATTCGTGGGCGGGCACCCGATGGCCGGCTCGGCCGGTGAAGAGGGAATCGAGGGGGCCGACGCCGACCTGTTCGACGGCGCCGCCTGGGTCCTCACCCCCACGGCCTCCACCGATCCCGCCGCCTTCACGGCGGTGCGGGACCTGGTCGCCCTCACCGGCGCCGCGGTCATGGCCATCGACCCCGACCTCCATGACGAGCTGGTGGCCACCGTCAGCCACCTGCCCCACCTCGCCGCCAGCGCCCTCATGCATGTGGCCGCCGACGCCCAGCCCAACCACGAGACGCTGCTGCGCCTTGCCGCCGGCGGCTTCCGAGCCCTCACCCGGTTGTCGGGCCGGTCGGCCGGGATCTGGCCCGACATCTGCGTCGAGAACCGGACGGCCATCGTCGACATCCTCGACCGCTACATGAAAGAGCTGGAGCGGGTCCGCGACCTGGTGGCGGCGGCGGAGCGGGCGCCGCTGCTGGAGTTCTTCGAGGCCGCCCGGGCCGAGGGCTCGAGCCTCCCGGAGCGCTCCGCCGGGGCCGGTCCGCTCGTCGAGCTGGTCATGCCCGTCCCCGACCGGCCGGGGGTGCTCGCCGAGGTGACCACCCTGGCCGGCCGGCGCGGGGTCAACATCGTCGACCTCGACATCAGCCACGGCCCGACCGGCGGCGTCCTCGTCATGGTCGTGCCCGCCACCGGCGCCGACCCGATCGTGGCCGGGCTCGACGAGCTCGGCTACCGCACCACCCGCCGGGACGTGGGGTGACGGCCACCGGCACCCCGGCCGGGGGGACCACCGCCTCCGCTCCGGCCGGCGGGCTGCCGGCCGAGTTGTCGTTCTCCGGGCCGAGGCCGCTGCGGGGGCGGATGCGGGTGCCGGGCGACAAGTCCATCTCCCACCGGGCGGTCCTCTTCGCCGCCCTCGCCTCGGGCACCAGCCGGCTGTCGGGACTGGCCGACGGAGACGACGTGGCCGCCAGCCGGGCCGCCGTCGAGGCCCTCGGCGTCAAGGTCCGGGAGACGACCGGCCCGTCCGGCGAGCCCGTCCTCGTCGTGCGGGGAGCGGGCTTCGAGGGCCTCGCCGAACCGGACCGGGTCATCGACTGCGGCAACTCCGGCACGTCGATCCGGCTCCTGGCCGGGATCCTGGCCGGCCGGCCGTTCCACACCGTGCTGACCGGCGACTCCTCGATCGTGCGCCGCCCGATGGGCCGGGTCGCCGAGCCGCTCCGGCTCATGGGGGCCCGCATCGACGGGCGCGACGGGGGGCGGCTCGCCCCCCTGTCGATCCGGGGCGGCGGGCTGGTCGGGATGCGCCACGAGCTGGCCGTGGCTTCGGCCCAGGTCAAGACCGCTCTCCTGCTGGCCGGTCTCCAGGCCGCCGGCGCCACCGAGGTGACGGAGCCGGCGCTGTCCCGGGACCACACCGAGCGGCTCCTGCCGACCATGGGGGCCGTCCTGACGGCCGTCCCCCGCGGGGTGCGGGTCGAGCCAGCCGGCGGCGGCGGGCTGCGGGCCGTCGACCTCGCCGTCCCGGGCGACCCGTCGGCCGCCGCCTTCTTCGTCGTCGGGGCCTGCGTCACGCCGGGCTCCGACCTTGTCGTGGAGGACGTCTGCCTCAACCCCACCCGCATCGGCTTCGTGGAAGTCCTGCGGCGGATGGGGGCCGACGTCGAGGTCGTGGTGAAAGAGGAGCGGGGCGGCGAGCCGGTGGGCGACATCCGGGCCGTGGCGGGCCCGCTGCGGGCCACGACCATGGCCGGGGCGGAGATCCCGAGCGTGATCGACGAGATCCCCGCCCTCGCCGTGGCCGCGGCCTTCGCCACCGGCACCACCGAGGTGGCCGACGCCGCCGAGCTGCGGGTCAAGGAGTCGGACCGGATCGGGACCATCGCCCAGGAGCTCTCGCAACTGGGCATCACCGTCGAGACCAGGCCGGACGGGCTGGTGATCATCGGCGGCCGCCCCAGGGCCGCCCTGCTCAAGAGCCACGGCGACCACCGCATCGCCATGGCCGCCGCCATCGCCGCCAACGCCTGCGCCGGCCCGTCCACCGTGCGGGGCTGGCGGGCCATCGCCTCGTCGTACCCGGGGTTCGCGGCCGACCTGGTCTCGGTGACCGAATGACCCGGCGTCGTCCGGGCCAACCGGCGCTCCGCAGTCGCGTGGGGCGCGACGGATGAACGCCGAATGGAGGCGGTGGGGCCGTTGACTACGCCGAAGAACCCTGTGGTCGCCATCGACGGCCCGGCCGGGTCGGGCAAGTCGACCGTGGCCCGGGCGGTGGCCGACGCCCTCGGCCTGCCCGCCCTCGACACCGGCGCCATGTACCGGGCGCTGACCTGGGCCGTCCTCGACGCCGGGGTCGACCCGGCCGACGCCGCGGCCGTCGTCGGCATCGCCGAGGGCCTCGACCTCGAGGTCGGCCCGCCGGTGCGGGTCGGCGGCCGGGACGTCAACGACGCCATCCGCACGGCCGAGGTGTCGGCGGCCGTGTCGGTGGTGGCCGCCGTCCCCGACGTACGGGTGCGGCTGGTGGCGGCTCAGCGGGAATGGATCGAAGTTCACGGCGGGGGCGTCGTCGAAGGCCGCGACATCGGCACGGTCGTCGCCCCCGCCGCCCTGCTCAAGGTGTATCTGGTGGCCAGCGAGGAGGAGCGGGCCCGCCGGCGCCTGCAGCAGGACGACGCCGCCGAGGTGGCGGGCGGGCCAGCCGCCGAGCCCTCGGCGGTTGACGAAGCCGCCCTCGACGCCACGCTCGCCGCCATCCGGCGGCGGGACGCCATCGACT
>JAUZEY010000337.1 GCA_030838785.1 Actinomycetota bacterium
CTCTCCGAGCTCGCCTCCGCCCCGCCCGCCTGACGCCCCGCCTCACCGGTTCCGCAACCGGCGGCGCGCGCCGGCGCTGAGGGCCAGGCCGCCGAGGGCCAAGGCGGCGCCGGCCAGGGCGGCGAGGGGCGAGGAGGCCCCACCGGTCCGGGCGAGGGTGGCGTCGCCCGCTTCAGCGGCCGTGCGGGCGGCGGGAGCCGGATCCGGGGCCCCGGCGGCGGGCGCCGACGCGCCGGCGGGAGCCGAGGCGGATGCGGGGGCCGACTTGGCTCCGGGAGCGGCGGCCGACTCTGCAGCGCGCTCCGGGGAGTCGGGGGGGTGCTTCCCGACGTAGGCCTTGACGGAGGCGGCGATGGCCTCGTGGGCCTTGGCGGCCTTCGTGGCGTCGCCGGCCTTGGCCGCGGCGGCGAGGCTCTCGAAGCCGTCCTCGAAGGCGATGTAGGCGTCCTTCTCGTTGCCCCGCACGACGTCTTCGATCGTCTTCCACACCGGTTCGATGCCGGCGTCGATCTTGTCCGCCTTGGCCTTGTCCGTGTCGGCGGCGGCGGCGGCGACGTCGGCGGCGATGTCCTGGATCGTCTTCAGGCCCTCGGCGACCTGGGCCGCCGAGGGCGCGTCGTCGGCGGCGTCGGTCCGGCCCGCCGGGGCGACGATCGACGCCAGCACCAGCGGTGCCAGCAGCAGGAAGAACCGACGATGGCGAGCCCGACCCGGTTCGTGCACGACGAACACCTCCCCCTCCGGCGGCGCCTCCCGAACAGGCGCCCGAAGACGACATGTAAGGCGCGCCGAACGGATCTTGTCAAGCCGAGCCAGCGCGAGAGGTTCGGCCCCTTGGCGCCAGTTGCACCGGTTCCGGACGCCGGCCCATTCCGGCGTTCGATTTCCGCTCCATCCCCGGAGAACGAACGCCGGTTGCGGTTTGCCGGTCCCCCCGCCCGGCCCGGTCCGGGCGTGGCCTCCCGCAGAACGGCGCGCCGCCCGAGCAGGCCGCCCCCGAACGGGGCAGAATGCCCGCGCTCACAACCCGCGAACCGGAGGCGAGACCGTGCCCGTCGTCATTTACCAGAAGATGCCCCCCGAAGCGACACTGGAGATGATCGAAGCCGTCACGAACGAGATGGACGTGCGCACGCTCCCTCCGGACGGCCTCATCGTTCACACCGCGGTGGACATGGGGGACGGGCGCCTGACCATCATCGACGTGTGGGAATCCCAGGACGACTTTGACAAGTTCGGCGAGTCGCGCCTCGGCCCGGCGTTCGCCACGGTGGCCGGGCGCATGGGCATCGACATGTCGCAGGTGGCCGAGCCCGAGACCCAGGTCCTCGAGGTCCTCAGCATCGTGCACAGCGACGCCTGACGGCGCCCGTTCCGGCGCCGCGCCGCGCCGCAGCCGCGTCAGCGGCCGCGGGCGGCGCGCAGGACCCGGCCGACGTCGAGCAGGTGGTGGGTCCCCTCGTGGAGGGCGAAGCGGCCCGCGCCGAGCACGGTGAACAGCTCGCCGTCGCGGCGGGTGCCGGTGCGGTCCCAGGCGTCGTCGGGAACGGCGGCCAGGGTGGCGGAGAGGGCGGCGGCGTTGGCGGCGATGGCCGCCGCCACCTCGGCCGGCGGCTGCTTCTCGTAGGCGTCGGCCTCCACCGCCGCCTCGTGGTCCCACCACCCGAGCGCCGGGGTGTCCTCGGCCAGCATCCGGCCGATGCGGCCGTCGAACACCGACAGCACGTCGCGCACGTGGCAGGCGTAGGCCAGGGCGGACCACACGTCGGGGGACGGGCGGGTGAGCAGGATCGACTCGCTCTCCCCGGCCAGGAAGCGGGTCAGCGGCGCCTGGTAGCGCCGGGCCAGCCCGGCGACGGCGTCGGGCAGCTCGGCGGGCCCGAACCCGTTCGGGTCGAAGGCGCACTCCGGGCACCGTTCCGCCTGCCAGCGGGCTCCCAGCTCTTCCGTCCCATCAGCCATGCACGGAGCCTACGCGCCGGCGCGGGCCGCTGGTCTCTGGTGGGCGGACCTTCTCCGCAAGGCTCCTGCCAACCGGGCCGGGACCCCGAGCGGATTACCCACATCCTTTGTGGGCACACCGCTCGGGCTCGGCTCTCTCGGGTCAGCCGAGGCGCTCGGCGACCAGCTTCTGGATCACCTGCGGATTGGCCTTGCCCTGCGAGGCCCGGACCACCTGGCCGACGAAGAAGCCGGCCAGGGCGGTCTTGCCCGCCCGGTAGGCCTCGACCTTGTCGGGGTTGGCGGCGATGGCCTCCTCGACCATGGCGGCGATGGCGCCCTCGTCGCTGACCTGGGCCAGGCCCCGCTCGGCGATGATCTGCTCCGGGTCGCCGCCCTGCTCCATGAGCACGGCGAAGACCTCCTTGCCGGCCGGGCCGGAGATGGCCTTCGACTCCACGGCGCTGACCAGCGAGCCGAGGGCGGCGGCCGTCATGGGGACATCGGCCAGCTCCCGCTCGCCCAGCTCCCGGGGGACTTCGTTGATGATCCAGCGGGCCACCGCCGGTGCGGCTGACGCCCCGGCCGCCACCACCGCCCCCTCGAACAGGTCGCCGGTCGCCCGGTCCCCGGTCAGCAGATCGGTGTCGGCCTCGGACAGGCCGTGGGCGGCCGGCCAGGCGGCGAACCGCTCGGCCAGCACCGGATCCCGCCGGCGGGCCTCGGCCCGGTACTCCGTGCGGCTCTTCTTCGGGGGACGGGTGGACGCCTTGGTGGCGCGCCTCGTGACGTCGAGCTCGCCGGTCGCCGTCGACGGAGCGCCGGTGCCGCCCGCCAACTCCGCCCGCCCCGCCCACGAGTCGCGCAGCGTCACGATCCGGTTGAAGACCAGGGACCCCGGCCGGGAGTCGACGGGATCGACGGCGAAGTAGCCGACCCGCTCGAACTGCCAGCGGCTGCCGGGCTCCGCCCCGGCCAGGCTGGGCTCGACCCGGGCTCCGGGCACGATCTCCAGCGACTCAGGATTGAGGTTGGCGGTGAAGTCGCCGGCGCCGTCCTCCGGGCGGGGATCCCTGAACAGCCGGTCGTAGAGGCGCACCTCGGCCGGGATCGACTCCGGGGCCGACACCCAGTGGATCACGCCGGACACCTTCACGCCCTCCGGCGCGTTCCCGACCGTATCGGGGACATGGCTGACCCGCAGGCCCACGACCTCGCCGGCGTCGTCGGTGAGGACCTCGTCGCAGGTGACGCAGTAGCCGTGCCGGAGCCGGACGGTGCGGCCCGGGGCGAGGCGCTGGTAGCCGGCCGGCGGGTCAAGGGCGAAGTCGTCGCGCT
>JAUZEY010000397.1 GCA_030838785.1 Actinomycetota bacterium
AAGCCGGCGAACCAGCCGGTGTCGCGGGGGCGTTCGGCGTAGCCGGGCGGGCAGTGGGCGAAGCAGGCGCCCTCGCCGGCCATGGCGTACTTGTAGCCGCCGGCCAGATAGAAGGCCCGCCCCTCGATGGCGGCGAGGTCGGTGGGCACGGCCATGAAGCCGTGGTAGCCGTCGATGACGACCAGCGCCCCGGCATCGGGCACCGCCTCCACCACGACGCCGAGGTCGGGTACGACGTAGCCGGAGTTGAAGAAGACGTGGGAGCAGTAGACGAGGTCGTGGCCGCCCCGGCCGGCAGCGGCGGCGAACCGGTCCGGAAAGGTGGCGAAAGGTTCGGCCGGGACCCGCTCCACCGCCGCCAGCCCGTCCTCCTCCAGGCGGGCGGCCTGACGGGCGAAGCTGTGGAACTCGGCATCGGTGGTGAGGATCCGCACCGGCGACTGTGTCTTCGGGGACACCCCGGGCCCCGGGAGGCACGACAGCAGGCGCATCACGAGGGCGTGGGTGCTGGGGGCGAAGGCGATGGCCTCCGGGTCGGACAGGCCGAGGCGCCCGGCGATGTGGCCGGCGGCCTCGGGGAGGACGACGCCGAGGACCTCGTCCCACTTGTCGTCCATGAGCCGGGCGGCGTCGAGCCAGGCCTGCTGCTGGGCCTCGAAGGTGACGTCGGGCCAGGGATGGTGCGAATGGGCGGCGACGTGCAGCCGGCCGGGCACGGCGCCGAGGAACCGGCTGAAGTGCGCCGCCAGCCCGGCACCATCAACCAGACGGGCGGGGAGCGCGGAGCTCACGCCTGCCCGTACCGGAACCCCATGTGCTCGGCCACCTCGGCCGGCAGCGGCGGAAGCGCCGAACGGGGGATGAAGAAGGTCGGCAGGTCGAACAGGTCGGTGAAGACCCGATGGCGGCGGGCGGCGGCGGCCAGGTACTCGTGGCCGGCCGTGCCGCCGGTGCCGATGCGGCCGCCGATCATCCGGTGGGCGAGGAGGGCGTGGCGCTGGCGCCAGGTGGTGAAGCCCTCGTCGATGTCGACCAGCGTGGTCAGGAACCGGAAGGGCAGCTGGAAGATCGGCTCGTCGCGGTAGAGGTTGATGAGGAGGGCGGCGAGGAAGGCCCGGTGGCTGAGGCGGCGCTTCCCGGCCCGGACGAGCTCGGCCCACTTGTTGGCGTCGAAGGCGGCGTCGAAGCTGGCCAGGGTGGCCTCGAACTCGGCCAGGGCGGCGGCCCGGCCCTCGGCGTCGAGCTGGGGGTGGGTCTCGATGACGGCCCGGTCGCGGGCCATCATCTCCTTGACGGCCTCCCGGTAGGCCCGCCAGAAGTCGAACCCGCCGAAGGAGAGAAACGGGGTGCGGCGCAGCCAGCGCTCGAGGTGGTCGTGGAGCGACGGTTCCAGCTCCGACGCCTCGAGGGCCTCGACGTGCTCGTCGGACAGGACACTCGTGTACGGCATCCCCTTGTGGCGCAGCCGGTGGCCCGTGTCGAGGCCGAGCTTGTTCTCGATGAGCCGGAACTGCATGCTCTGGAAGCCCGAGGCCGGGATGAGCACGTCGCGGAACTCCAGGAAGTCGAGCGGCGTCATCGTCTCCAGGACGTCGATCTGGTCGGTCAGCAGGCGCTGGATCCTCGTGATCCGCATCAGGCGGGCCACGACCTCGCCCATGTCCTTCTCGGCCACGATCTCCCGGCCCATGACGGCCAGAACGTCGTCGAGCTCGAAGAGGATCTGCTTGAACCACAGCTCGAACGCCTGGTGGACGACGATGAACAGCAGCTCGTCGTGTGCTGGCGGGTCGCTCAACGGCTGCTGGGCGGACAGCAGCTGGTCGAGGTGGAGGTACGACCAGTAGTAGACGGGCTTCTCGACACCGGCCATCGTCGTGACGCTACTGCGTCGGGGGAGGCAGGTAATGCCCCCCAGCCCCTAGCCTGGCGGGGTGGCCCACCCCGAGTGGCTCAACATCGCCGAGCTGTTCCTCACCCGGCGCCGGGCCGAGGGGCGGGGCGAGCGGGTCGCCCTCCGGCTGAGCGGCGGCGACGTGACCTACGCCGAGCTGGACGGCCTTGCCAACCGGTTCGGCAACCTGCTGCGCGACCTCGGTGTCCGCCAGGAGGAGCGTGTCATCCTCTCGCTCCCCGACTCGGCCGAGTACGCCGCCGCCCTGTTCGGCATCCTGAAGATCGGGGCGGTGGCGGTCATGGTGAACCCGGGCCTTCCGGCGGACGGGTTGGCGGCCATGGTCGAGCTGTCCCGGGCCCGGGTGGCCGTCGTGGCGCCGGGCCCCGAGCCGGGTTCACCAGGGCCGCCCGTCCGCCACACCGTCGTCGTCGGCGACGGCGCCGCTCCACACCTCGACTGCCGCGACGGCCTGGAGCCGGCCCGGACCCACCGCGACGACCCGGCCATCTGGCTGTTCTCCGGCGGCACCACCGGCCGGCCGAAAGCAGCGGTGCAGACGCACGGCAGCTTCGCCAACACCACCGAGCTCTACGGCCAGCGGGCCATGGGCTGGAACGAGACCGACATCACGCTGTCGGTCCCCAAGCTGTACTTCGGGTACGCCACCGGCGCGAACCTCTTCTTCCCGCTGTCCGTCGGCGGGTCGGCGGCGCTGTTCCCCGAGCACCCGACGGCCGAGGTGCTCTTCGAGCGGATCGCCCGCCACCGCCCGACGATCCTCATCAACACGCCGAAGATGGTGGCGGCCATGATCGACGGGGCGCAGTCGGCGGGCGGCTCCGGGGCCGACCTCTCGTCGGTGCGGTTCGCCACCTCGGCCGGCGAGGCGCTCCCGCCGTCGCTCTACGCCCGGTGGAAGGAGACATTCGGCGTCGAGCTCTACGACGGGCTGGGGACGGCCGAGATGTGGCACGTGTTCGTCTCCAACCAGCCGGGAGCGGTGCTCCCCGGCAGCCTGGGCCGGGTGGTGCCGGGCTTCGAGCTGGCGGTGCGCGACGCCGACGGCCGCGACGTCCCGGACGGCGACGTCGGGCGGCTGTGGGTGCGGGGCGACTCCCTCGCCCTCGGCTACTGGCAGGACGTGCCGCAGTCCCAGGAGGCGTTCCGGGGCCCGTGGTTCGCCGGCAGCGACCTGGTGCGACGCGACGCCGAGGGGTTCGTCCACTACGTCGGACGGGGCGACGACGCCCTCAAGGTCGGCGGCAAGTGGCTCCTCCCCGCCGAGGTCGAGGACTGCCTCCTCGCCCACGAGGCGGTCAGGGAGGTGGCCGTCGTCGGCGTCCCCGACGGTGCGGGCCTCACCCGCCCGGTGGCCTTCGTCGTTCCGGCCGGCGCCCCCCAGGATGACCCGCCCCCCGGCGACCTCGGCGCCGCACTGCAGCGCCACTGCCTGGCCAACCTCGATGCTTACAAGCACCCCCGCAAGGTGTTCGTCGTCGCCGACCTCCCCCGCACCCACCTCGGCAAGGTCGACCGCGGCGCCCTCCGCCGCCTCGCCGACGGCCAGGTCTGACCGCGCTCAACTTTCGAGCCGGGGGTCAGGGGCGTAGGCAGCGGGCCCGGCCGCCGCCCGCTTCGGCCAACTGGTGGGCGAAGGCGACCTCGGACCGGGGGTCGGGGTAGGCGACGGAGACGGTGATTCCCTGGCGGCGGCAGCGACTGGCGGCGATCAGGGCGGCGCGGCGGGCGGCGTCGACCATGCCGCCGGCCAGGAGGCGGGCCATTCCCTGGGAGCCCCGGGGGACGCCGAGCGGGCCCCACGCCTCGTCGGTGCCGCTGTGGCTGGTGCATTCGGCGTCGGTCACCACGATGACGTGTTGGCGGGCACCGGCGGCGGCCTCCCGCAGCAGGAGGAGGCGGGCGGCGTCGATGCCGGCCTCGACGTTGGTGGCGTGGGCGAAGGCGTACTCCTCGGCCAGGAACGGCGCCCGGGACCGCGACAGCGGTCGGGCCAGCACCGCCTCCTCCGAGAAGGCGAGGGCCCCGACCCGGTGGCCGGTGCGGAGCAGCACCCGGGTGAGGGCGGCGGTGGCCGGCGCCACCACGGGCCGTTGGGCCCGGCCCATCGAGGCCGAGGCGTCGAGGGCCACGACGACGTCGAACACCGCGCTCGGTTGCCGGCTCAAGGCCCGGGGGGCGAGCGACCCCGCCCGCAGGCTGGCCCGCACGGTCTGGCGGGCCGAGAAATCCCGGGCCCGGTCGCCGGCCCGGAAGGGCCGCACGGCCAGGATCTCCT
>JAUZEY010000415.1 GCA_030838785.1 Actinomycetota bacterium
TCCTCGAGGCGGCCGACGACGCCGGCAACGCCCACTGGGTCCTGGCCATGGTCGGCACGCTGCTCGACTACATCAACGTCGCCACCACCCACGCCGCCGAGCTCTACATCGAGATCGAACAGGTCGACCTGGCCGGCGGGGAACGGATCCGGCGCGACCTGCTCGAGGACCTCGTCGCCGCCCGGCCGGTGGCGCCCGGCCCCCGCCAGGACGCCGCCCGCGACGCCGGTCTCGGTCCCGAGGTGCCCTGCCTGGCCGTCGTCGCCGTACCCCGGGCCATGCCGGATGACGAGCAGGTGCTGCGCTCGGCGGCCGGGGCCCTGCGCCGGGCGTGCGGGACCGGGCTCACACCACTGACCGTCCTCCGCCGGGAAGAGATCGTGGTCGTCACCCCGATCCGGGGCTCCGAGAGCGACGAGGTCGTGACCAACCTCACCGCGGCCCATGAGCGCCTGGCGAGCCAGAACGTGCAGCTCGCGGTCGGCGTCAGCACGGTTCATCCCGGCCTGGCCGGCGTGGCGTCGGCCCACCGGGAAGCCCGCGGTGCGGCCGATTGCCTCGGGCCCGACGGAGGCGTGCTCGCGCTCCCCGCCCTCAGTGCCTTCGACTATCTCAGCTCATTCCGGGACCCGACGGCGGAGCGGCTGATCTGTCCGGCCATCCGGCAGTTCGTCGAGGAGGACATCGCCCGCGGCGGCGTCCTCACCAGCACCCTCGTCGCCTACGTCGCCAGCGACCTCAACATCAAGGCGCTCAGCGAACGGATCTACGTCCACCCCAACACCGCCCACTACCGGCTGCACCGGATCGGAAAGCAGACGGGCCGCGACCCCCGCAAGATGTCCCAGGTGCTCGAGCTGCTGATTGCCATCCGCCAGGCCCAGCCGCTCGGGGAACGGCCGTTCGCGGCATGGGCATGAGGCTTGTGGCCGCGCACAGGATCGGTCCGGAAGATTTGGTGGCGGGGCACCGCGGCTGACCGACCGGGCGCCGATACCGTCGCGGGACATGCTGACCCTGCGCACGATCGAGGAGTTGGAGAGCCGGCTCGGCCGAGAACTCGGCGTGAGCGACTGGCACCTCGCCACCCAGGAGGACATCGACGATCTGGCCCTCGCCCCTGTGCTGATGGACGAGGTGGTGTCGTTGCAGAGCTTCGCCTTCGTCGTCAACGCCGGGCTCGACCGGATTTGCTTCCCCGCCCCGCTCCCCGTCGGAGACCGGGTCCGGCTGCGGCTTTCGCTGGAAGCCATCACGAGCCGTCGAGGCGGGAGGGACGTGACGTTCCTGCTCTGCTTCGAGTGCCCGAGCCAGAGAAAACCCGTCTGCCTCGCCGAGTCGGTCGTGCGGGTGTTCGACACATGCTGACGCCAGAGCGAACCACCGATGGTTCGAACGTGATGTGGGGCTTGTTGGGGCGTCACCGGGACCAGCTTTCGGAACTGGCATCGCAACAGACGGCCCTGCGTCGGATCGCGACGTTGGTGGCGCGGGCCGCTCCGCCCACCGAAGTGTTCATGGCGGTGGCGGAGGAGGTGGGCCTGGTCTTCCCGGCCGACGCCACGTTCATCGGCCGCTACGACGGCGACGCCGTGACGGTGGTGGGCTGTTGGAGCAGACGCGGCCGGCCCATCTGCTTCGGCAAAAGGATCAGGCTCGGCGGTCGCAACCTCACCACGGTCGTCGTGCGGACCGGTCGCCCCGCCCGGCAGGACGGCTTCGAGGACGCGACCGGCGACTACGCCGAACATGTCCGCCGGGAGGGGTTCAGGTCGGGGTTCGGTGTGCCGGTCACGGTGGCCGGCCGGCTGTGGGGGCTGATGATCGTGCTGTCCACCACGGAGATACCCCTCGGCTGCGAGCAACCGCTGGCCGACTTCACGGAACTCCTGGCGACGGCGATCGCCAACGCCGAAGCAACGACCCAGCTGTTGGCGTCGCGGGCCCGCGTCATCGCCAGTGCCGACGAGGCGAGGCGCCGCCTCCAACGCGACCTCCATGACGGCGCCCAGCAACGGTTGGTCTCGCTGGCGCTCCGGCTGCGGTCGGCGCAGGCCGACGTTCCACCCGGTCTGGACGAGCTGGCGGCCGACCTCGGGCTGGTCGCCGCCGGGCTGACGGCCGCGCTCGACGAGCTCCGCCAGCTCGCCCGCGGCATCCATCCGGCCATTCTGGTCCAGGCCGGGCTGGGGGCGGCCCTGCGGGCATTGGCGCACCGTTCGCTCGTTCCGGTGGAGCTCACCGTGGCGGTCGGGGACCGCCTGCCCGGGCCGGTCGAGGCGGCCGCCTATTACGTGGTCTCGGAAGCGCTCACGAATGCCGCCAAGCACGCCCGCGCCTCGCACATCGAGGTCGACGTCGAAGCCGAGAACGGCGTGCTCCGGGTCAGCGTCAGCGACAACGGGATCGGCGGCGCGGATATGACCCGGGGCTCAGGGCTGCTCGGGTTGAACGACCGCGTCGAGTCCCTCGGCGGGCGGATCGCCCTGCGCAGCGAGCCCGGAGCGGGCACCTCCCTCTCGGTCGAGCTCCCCTTCGAGACCACGACCATCG
>JAUZEY010000515.1 GCA_030838785.1 Actinomycetota bacterium
CGCTCTGCCATTGAGCTAGCGGCCCGCAGGAGATGATCGCATGTCCCACCCCATCATCTTCCTGTTGTTGCCCGGTGGCGGGGGTATGCAGACCGGCGACGTACCCGCAGCCGTCGAGTTCCGGCCCGACCGCGTGGCCTCGTTCTGGGGCGAGAAGTGACTTCACGCCCCGGACGGGTGGTGCGAGCGCCGGCCGGGATAGCCCCCGGGCGCTCGCTGTCACACCGGCGGCGTACGGTGCTCCCATGGACACGCAGCTTGAGGTGATGGCCGGGGCCGAGCAGGGCGGCGCGGGCGCGGGCAGCTCCCCCCTGCTCGAGCGGGCCGGGGAACTGCTGCGCCTGCTGGCGGGGCCCGAGGCCCTGCTCCGGGCCGACCAGGCCGCCGCCATCGTGGCGGTCGCCGGCCAGTGCCGCCGGGCGCTCGTGGTGCAGCGAACGGGCTTCGGGAAGTCGGCCATCTACTTCATCGCCACCCGGCTGCGGCGCGACGCCGGGGCCGGCCCGACGCTGGTGGTATCGCCCCTCCTCGCCCTCATGCGCGACCAGGTCGCCGCCGCCGAGCGGATGGGTGTCCGCTCCGCCACCATCAACTCCACCAACCTCGACGAGTGGGACGCGATCGAAGCCGCCCTCGCTGCGGGGGAGATCGACCTGCTCGCCGTCAGCCCCGAACGGCTCAACGCCGCCGGCTTCGCCCGCCGGGTCCTGCCCCGCCTCGCCGCCGGGCTCGGCCTCCTCGTGGTCGACGAGGCCCACTGCATCTCCGACTGGGGCCACGACTTCCGGCCCGACTACCGCCGCATCCGCACCGCCATCGCCAACCTCGCCCCCGGCACCCCGGTCCTGGCCACCACCGCCACGGCCAACGCCCGCGTCTGCGCCGACGTCGCCGACCAGCTCGGCGACGACGTCCTCGTGCTCCGTGGGCCCCTCGATCGGGAGTCGCTCCACCTCGGCGTCGTGCGCCTCGAGTCGTTCGCCGACCGACTGGCCTGGATCGCCGGGCGGATCCCCGAGGTCCCCGGCACTGGGATCGTCTACTGCCTCACCGTGGCCCAGACCGACCTCGTCGCCTCCTACCTCAGGGCCTGCGGGATCGACGCCCGGGCCTACTCGTCCGACACGGCGCCCGAGGAGCGCGAGCGGCTCGAGGCGGCCTTCAAGGCCAACGAGGTGAAGGTGCTGGTGGCCACCAGCGCCCTGGGCATGGGGGTGGACAAGCCCGACGTGACCTTCGTGGTCCACCTCGGGGCACCCCCGAGCCCGATCGCCTACTACCAGCAGGTCGGCCGGGCCGGGCGGTCCGTGCCCCGAGCTGACGCCTGGCTCCTCCCCGGGCCCGAAGATCGGCGCATCTGGGCCTGGTTCGCCTCGGTCGGCCTCCCACCGGAGCCGCTCGTCCGCCGGGTGCTCGCCGCCGTGTCGGGCGACCCGGCCTCCCCCACGAGCCTGGTGGCCCTGGAGTCGACCGTCGACCTCCGCCGGGCCCGGCTCGAGACACTGCTCAAGATCCTCGACGTCGACGGGGTCGTCGAGCGGGTCGCCGGCGGCTATATCGCCACCGGGCGCCCCTGGGAGCACGACAGCGACCGGATCGCCCGCATCGAGGCCGCCCGGGCCGCCGAGGCCGACGCCATGCTGGCCTACGAGGCCACGCCGGAGTGCCGCATGGCCTTCCTGCGCCATGCCCTCGACGATCCCGACGCCGGGCCCTGCGGCCGGTGCGACACCTGCACCGCCACCCCGGTCGACCCGAGCGTGGACCCGGCCCTGGCCGTCGCCGCCGTGACCCACCTCCGCACCATCGACGTCATCATCGACGCCCGGCGGGCCTGGCCCCGGGGGCTCAGCGCCCCGAAGGGCAACATCTCCCCCGCCGGACGGGCCGCCGAAGGTCGGGCGCTGTGCCGGGCCGGTGACGCCGGTTGGGGGTCGGCGGCCGAGGCGGCCCTCGCCACCGGCGACCTCGACGAGGAGGTCATGGCCGGTATCGGCGCCGCCCTTCGCCGCTGGCCGTGGGAGGAGCGCCCGGCGTGGGTCACCTGGATCCCGTCGACCACGTCGAGACTCCCGGAGACGCTCGCCCGCCGGATCGGGGCCGTGGGCCGGCTCCCCGTCCACGGTGCGCTCGTCCGGGGCCGGCCGGGCCGCCCCCAGGTGGAGCTGGCCAACTCCGCCCACCGCTGCGCCAACGTGTGGGGGGCCTTCACGGTCGACACCTCGGACCTGCCGGGCGGCGCGCTACCCGCCGGGTCCGTCCTCCTGGTCGACGACACCTACGACACCGGTTGGACGATGACCGTCGCCGCCTCGCTCCTCCGCCAGGCCGGCGTGCACGCCGTCCTCCCCTTCGTCCTCGCCCGCCGGTAGGCCGGCGGCCCGGAGGTCGAGCCAAATCCGTTCGACGGCCCCCGGGCCGGTTCCGTACCCTCGGCCGTCCATGCCCGAGCCTGACGAACGACTCGCCCCCGGCCCACCCGAGGTCACGCCGGCCCCCGAGGCCGAAGGTCTGCCCTCGGGCTGGCGGGCCGTGGTGCCCGACCTCCGGCCGCTGCGCCGCCACCGCGAGTACCGCCTCCTGACGCTGGGGCAGGGCGTGTCGTTCCTCGGCTCGATGGTCACCTATGTCGCCGTCCCCTACCAGGTGTTCCGGATCACGCATTCCTCACTGGCGGTCGGGATGGTCGGCGTGGTGCAGATGGCCGCCATCCTCGCCCTGG
Organism: Actinomycetota bacterium; assembly: GCA_030838785.1. Lineage (GTDB taxonomy): Bacteria > Actinomycetota > Acidimicrobiia > IMCC26256 > BP-133 > BP-133. Next base: position 2,723 of record JAUZEY010000515.1, read on the forward strand.
CCTTCCTGGGCGGGGCCCTGGCCGACGCCGCCGACCGGCGGCGGCTCGTCCGGGTGGCCGAGACCGGCCAGCTCGCCTGCTCCCTCGCCCTGCTGGCCAACGCCTCGGTCGGGCGGCCGCAGGCGTGGCCGGTGTTCGTCATGGCCGGGACCATCGCCGGCCTCGGCGCCATCCAGCGGCCCGCCCTCCAGGGCCTCGTCCCCCGCCTGGTCGACCGCGACGAGCTGACCGCGGCCGGCGCCATCGACGCCCTCGTCCGCACCGTCGGCATGATCGGCGGTCCGGCCTTCGCCGGGCTGCTCCTGGCCGGCCCCGGGCTGCGGTTTGCCTACGGCCTCGACGCCGCCACCTTCGCCGTCTCGCTCGGCGCCCTCTCCCGCATGCGGGCGGTGCCGCCGCCCCCCGAGGCCGAACGGCCGAGCCTGCGGCGGGTGGTCGAGGGCCTCCGCTACGCCCGCAGCCGGCCGGAGCTGATCGGCACCTACCTCATCGACATGGCGGCCATGTTCTTCGGGATGCCGATGGCCCTCTTCCCCGCCCTGGCGGTCCGCTACGGCGGATCGGCCGCCCTCGGAGCGCTGTACGCCGCGCCGTCGGTGGGAGCCTTCCTGGCTACGGTCACCAGCGGCTGGACGGGCCGGGTGCACCGCCACGGCCGGGCCATCTCGATCGCCGCCGCCCTGTGGGGGCTGGCCATTGTCGGCTTCGGCCTGGCGCCGTGGCTGTGGCTGGCCCTGCTCGGGCTGGCCGCCGCCGGCGCCGCCGACATGGTCAGCGGCATCTTCCGGATGACCATGTGGAACCAGACCATCCCAGACCATCTCCGAGGCCGCCTGGCCTCGATCGAACTGCTCAGCTACACGTCGGGCCCGCTGCTCGGCAACGCCGAGGCCGGGGCGGCTGCCTCGCTCGTCGGTCTCCGGGCGTCGGTCGTCTCCGGCGGGGCATTGTGCGTGGTGGCTGTGGTCGGCACCGCCGCCGCCCTGCCGGCCTTGTGGGCCTACGACGCCCTCGTCGCCCGGATCCCGCCGGCCCCGGGAGACGAGGAGGCACTGCTACCATGATTCGGTTGGTCGCGAAAGCGGGCCCCCATCGTCTAGCGGCCCAGGACGCCGCCCTTTCAAGGCGGTAGCACGGGTTCGAATCCCGTTGGGGGTGCGAACCCCCTCGGGGGTTGGCAACAGGCAGCACAAGGCAGCGAAACGCATGGTCCAGTGGTGCAGTCCGGTTAGCACGCCGCCCTGTCAAGGCGGAGGTCGCGGGTTCAAGTCCCGTCTGGACCGCTCGGTGGGAGTCGGCCGACATGGCTCCCACCGATATCGGCCGGGTAGCTCAGTCGGCAGAGCGCGCGCCTGAAAAGCGCGAGGTCGCCGGATCGACGCCGGCCCCGGCCACTAGTAAAACCCCCTGCTCAGCAGGGGTTTTACTATTTGGTAGACCAGCCCGGTTGCTCAAGCCGAGCGGTTCCGTGCCACATCCGTGCCATAACGAAAGGGCGGATGACCGGTCCGGGATGACCTACCGACAGTGGAGGTCGGCTTCCGGCTGGCTGCGGACCGCATGCGTCCGGTCGTCGATCCACCACAGGCGGCCACTCATGGCCTCATAGCGGTGGGCTTGCGCGTCCAAACCCAGCGGTTCGCCTCGGACCGGGCACCAGCGATCGGCGCCGGGATCGAGGAGCTGGGGCCCGGAGGGATAGGCGAAGCCGAGGACCCGGCCGTCGCCCAGCATGGTGAGGTTGGGGAACTCCGGCCAGATGGTCGCCTCTGCGTCCGGGAGCTGGGGGAGTTCGATCGGCTCCCAGGTCACTCCGGCGTCCTTGGAGAGCTGGAGGGGGAAGGGCTCGGCCAGCCCGTCGGCGGCGACGAGGAGCATGTCGCCATTCGACAGGCTCACCAGGGAAGCGGCATCACAGGTGGCGATCCAACCAGGCCACCTCGGCGACGACCATTTCCGGCCCCCGTCGCCCGAGGTTCGGACGAGCCGGAACTCGCGGCCCTTGGCACAGCTGTATTCGGCGGTGGGTCCCCAGGTGACGCACGGGCCATGGGACGGGCAGGTGTCCCGTCCCGGGCGCCAGTGCCGCCCGCCGTCCGACGTCGCCAGGATCTTCATGCCCGGCTCCCAGTCGAGGGCGGGGGCATTGCCCCTCCATTCCGAGCCTTCCTGGCGGTCGCGGAAGCGGGCTAGCACGGCGCCGCCGGACAGCGCGAACCCGTTGAAGCTCTCCGTCGAGGTGCCGGGAGGAACCGGCACCGGACGCCATGTCCGTCCTCCGTCGAGCGTGAAGAGTCCCACCGAGTAGAAGGGAGGCGGCGCGGTGTCCTCACGGGCCACAGTGAAGAGGGCGAAGGCGCTCCCGGGATGCCGAGGGTCAGGAACGGGTGCGCCGCACCAGACCTGAACGCTGGGGTCCATTCGGTAGCCCGTCCCCTGGGTTGCCTTCGTGGCCGTTCGGGTGTCCACCACCCTCCAATGGACGCCGCGGTCACGCGATATCCGGATCCCGTCCGGGACGCAGTGGGCCAGGAGCCGAGTATCGCCGGGGCGGGCCGCGAGGCCTGGACGGCCGGGAACCTGCAACGTCGGCTTCACTGGCGGCAATTCAGCCCAACGCCGCCCAGCGCGGGCGCTGAACGGGGCGGACGCGAGCCCGGCGTCCTTGTCGGCGTGCCCCTCCTTGACGTGCAACTTGTAGTGATTGCTCGGGGGAGGCAGCAGCGGTGCCCAGCCTCTGATCCGGACGATTTCGCCGGGTCCGGCGGAGTCCGGGCTGATCTCGAAGCGGGCGCACGGCCGACTCTCGACACACGCCTCTGGCTCGCCGGTCTGGAGGCGGAATACCGCCTCGACGGGCTTCGACCCGCACGTCGGTACGCACTGGAGGGTGATCCGGTACTCAGCGGAGCGCAGGGGATGCGGCCCGCCGATCTCCAACCAGGGGATGGCCGGTACCTCGAACCCGGTGGTGAAGTGCCCGTCGGGTGACCACCGGACCGGCTGCCAATGCGAGAACCCGCTTTCACAGCCGTCCCAGCAGACCAGCGCGGACTCGTTCGGTGTCTGTCCCCCTGTCCGCGCGTCGGGCGAGAATCCCGAGATCTCCACGGTCGTTCCCGGCGGCCCTTTGTCCGGAGAGAGCTCGATCCCGCCACCGGGGGACAGTGCCTCATGGTCGCCGTAGAAGGAGGGTTCCAACTGCAGCGTGTACGGCCCGGGACGGACGGGGCCGACCCGGAAGCATCCGCTCAGTTGACCATCCGGCGCCTGGGCCGCCGCGGCACCGTCCTGGCCGGTAAGGACGGAGCACTCCTCCTCGGGCACTGGCTCGTCAGCCGTCGCCGCGGAGCCTCTTCCCGACGGCGCGGCCGCGGTCGCAGCGGAGCGAATCCCCGCCGGCGTGGCGGACCGACCGCCCGCCGGCGAGGCAGTCGGCGTGGACGAACGGCACGCCGCCAAGACCAGAGCGCACGCCACGGCCGGCAGCAGGAGAGGACGCCCTAATGGGCGGACGGCGCGGCCACGATGAGTGCAACGGATCAGAAGGCCCACGCCACGCTCCCCCGGCCGCTACGACCTGGCCCGAGTATTGCACCACCGCCCCGCTCTCCTGGCCAGTCGACGCCGGTAGCAGCGATGATCGCTCGCACCGCGCCGGTGATGCCCGGGGGTGGGCGGTGGGCCTACGAGCCCAAGTTCGACGGCTTCCTTAACTGAACTCTTCGAGCGCCCCGGCTCGCAACGCGGCTGCGAGGCCGACGACGACGTGGTCGTGGGCGAGGTTTCGGTGCAGCAGCAGGACCGTCAGCCGAAGAAGGCTCGCAGCTCACGTGCGACACCTTCAGGTGCTTCCTCCGGCAGAAAGTGGCCACTGTCGGCGATTGCTTGGCCCCGCACGTCGTGCCCGTGGCGCTGCCAGTTGGACAGTAACGAGGACGAGGCCAGGGCACCCTGCTCTCCCCACAGCACGAGCATGGGCATCTCGGGCTTGCGGCCGGCGGCGGCGTCCGCCTCGTCACGAACATCGTCGATCACGTCGGCGCGGTAGTCGTCGAAGCCGCACCGCAGCGCTCCTGGCCGGGAGAAGGCGCGGACGTACTCGTCGACCGCATCCGGGGTGATGGCGT
>JAUZEY010000518.1 GCA_030838785.1 Actinomycetota bacterium
TCGCCGAGCTGGTAAACCTGACGCTTGACCCGCAGTCGCCCTACGTCGGCATCAGCGCCTTCGCCCACAAGGCCGGGCTCCACACCAGCGCCATCTCCCGGGCCCGCGACGCCTACGAGCACGTCACGCCTGACGCCATCGGGAACGAGACCCGCTTCGTCATCTCCGAGATGGCCGGCCGGTCGACCGTGGCCATGCGGGCCAGGGACCTCGGGCTCGACCTGTCCAACGATGACGTCACCGACGTCCTCGAACAGCTGAAGACGCTGGAGCACGCCGGCTACCACTTCGAGGTGGCCGACGCCTCCTTCGAACTGCTGCTGCGCACCGCCGCCGGCTGGGAGCAGGACTTCTTCACCCTGGAGAGCTTCCGGGTCATCGTGGAGAAGCAGGCCGGCGGTGACGTCATCACCGAGGCGACCATCAAGCTCGAGACCCGGGGGGAGCGCATCATCGCCACCGCCGAAGGCAACGGGCCGGTCAACGCCCTCGACCAGGCGCTGCGCAAGGCCATCGGGCAGGCCCACCCGTCGCTGGCCGGGATCCACCTGACCGACTACAAGGTCCGGGTCCTCGACACGCACAAGGGGACGGGTGCCGTCACCCGGGTGCTGCTCGACTCGGCCGACGAGGAACGGTCGTGGAGCACCATCGGCGTCTCGGAGAACATCATCGAGGCGTCGTGGGCGGCGCTGTCCGATTCGATCGTCCACGGACTCCTGGCCGCCGAAGCCGTCGAGCCGTCCGGGGAGGCGTCAGCCGGGTAGCGTTCCTGGTCACATGGCCGTCGATCCGTACGTCCCCACTCGTGCCGAGGACGCACCGCGCCGTTCGGTCGCCATACCCCCCGCCCGGGGCTGGCGGGCGGTCCGCCCTGGCGATATCGACCCGGCCGCCGGGCCGGGCCGGGCGGGCGTGCTGTTCGGCACGCCCGGGCCCGACAGCGGCTACGCCCTGACGCTGGCCGAGCGGTTCCACGATCAGGTCACCGTCGTGCGGCCCGAGACGTTCCACGACGCCGAAGCGATCGCGGCCCAGGTGGCCATGCGGCGGGCCGGCCTGTTCGGCCGGGCTCCGGTCCGGGCGGATGTGGAGCTCGGCTTCACGTTGTTCGGCTGGCTGGGCGAGCCCCCGGCCGACCTGGTGGAGTGGCGGCGGTTCGCCGTGGCCGGCGTCGATCACGACTATCCCCGCCGGGTCGGCCTGGTCGAGGCCATCCCCGAATCGGTGATGAAGCAGCGACCGGACGAGATCCGGGCCCGGCTGTCCGACTGGCGCCAGCTCCTGGCGCTGGCCGCCGGCGACGTCGTCCCGTCCGTCCACGACCCGGGGTGAGCGAGGTCCGGGTCCGGTTCGCGCCGTCCCCGACCGGCTTTCTCCACGTCGGCGGAGCCCGGACCGCACTGTTCAACTGGCTCTACGCCCGCCATGAGCACGGAACGTTCGTGCTCCGGATCGAGGACACCGACGTCGAGCGGTCCCGCCAGGACTGGACCGAGGGCATCCAGACGACCCTGCGGTGGCTGGGCCTCGACTGGGACGAGGGCCCCTACCTCCAGTCGGCCCGATTCGACCGCCACCTCGAGGCGGCGCAGCAGCTCCTGGCCTCGGGCGCGGCCTACGAATGCTTCTGCACCGAGGCGGAGATCAACACCCGCTACGAGGCCCGCAAGGCCGTCGGGCCGGCGGACCCCGGCTACGACGGCCACTGCCGCGACCTCACCCCGCAGGAGCGGGCCCGGCTGGCGGGGGAGGACCGACCCCGGTCGATCCGGTTCCGCACGCCCGACGAGGGCGTGAGCTCCTTCACCGACGTCGTCCGGGGCGAGGTGACCGTGCCCTGGAGCACGATCCCGGACTTCGTGATCGTGCGGACATCGGGCGCGCCCGTCTTCTACCTGGCCAACGCCGTCGACGACGCCGACACCGGGATCACCCACGTGATCCGGGGCGAGGACCTGACCGACACCACCCACCGGATGCTGGCTCTGCGCGACGCGCTCGGGATCCCCGGCCGCCCGACGTTCGCCCACCTGCCGCTGCTGGTCGGGGCCGGCCGGGCCAAGCTGTCGAAGCGGCACGGCGCCATCTCGCTGGAGGACTTCGCCGCCCGCGGCTACCTGCCCGAGGCGCTGGCCAACTACCTCGGGCTTCTCGGCTTCTCCCTTCCCGCCGGCGACGACGGGGCCAGCCGGGAGATCGTCTCGCTGGCCGAGCTGGCCGCCGCCTTCGACCTCACCCGGGTGGCGCCGTCGCCGGCCTCCTTCGACTACGACAAGCTCAACTGGATGAACGGGGAGTACATCCGGGCCCTCCCGCCCGACGAGTTCGTGGCCCGCTGCCTGCCGTTCGGCGAGGCCCGCTACGGGGAACGGCTCGACCGAGCTGTCTTCGCCGCCGCCATGGGCCTCGCCCGGGAGCGGGCCACGACCCTGGTCGACGCCGCCGAGGCCGCCCGCTTCCTGTTCGTCCCGGAGCAGGAGTTCTCGATCGCCCCCGAATCCGTCGAACGGCTCCGGGCGACCGAGCGGGCGGCGGAGATCCTCGGTGCGGTCGCCGACCATCTCGA
>JAUZEY010000495.1 GCA_030838785.1 Actinomycetota bacterium
GACCCGGGCCTTCGATCATCACCTGGACGTCCTGACGCCAGGCGATCTCGGTCAGCTCTCCGAGCGTCCGCAGCTCACCGAGCTGGGCCTCGTCGTTGGCGTCGGCGATCGAGCCGGGTCGGAGGCCGTCGCCGAGCGAGAATGCGACGTCGTAGGCGGCGAAGATCTCGCACAGCTCTTCGAAGTGCGAGTAGAGGAAGTTCTCCTGATGGTGGGCCAGGCACCAGGCGGCCAGGATGGAACCGCCCCGGCTGACGATCCCCGTCAACCGGGCGGCGGTGAGCGGCACGTACCGGAGCAGCACCCCGGCGTGCACCGTCATGTAGTCGACACCCTGCTCGGCCTGCTCGATGACCGTGTCCCGGTACAGCTCCCAGGTGAGGTCGGCCGGTGAACCGTCGACCTTCTCCAGGGCCTGGTAGATGGGGACGGTCCCGATCGGCACCGGGCTGTTGCGCACGATCCATTCCCGGGTCGAGTGGATGTCGGGCCCGGTGGAAAGGTCCATGACCGTGTCGGCGCCCCACCGGGTCGACCAGGTCAGCTTGTCGACCTCCTCGGCGATCGACGAGGTCACCGCCGAGTTCCCGATGTTGGCGTTGACCTTCACCAGGAAGTTCCGGCCGATGGCCATCGGCTCGCTCTCGGGGTGGTTGACGTTGGCCGGGATGATGGCCCGCCCGCACGCCACCTCCGAACGCACGAACTCCGGCTCGAGCCCCTCCCGCAGCGCCACGAACTCCATCTCGGGGGTGATCTCGCCCCGGCGGGCGTAGTGCATCTGGGTCACCCGCCGGCCCGGCAGGGCCCGCAACGGCGGACGGGACTGGACGGCCATCACCGGTGCCGCCTCACCCCGCCGGACGGCCGCCCGGCCGTCATCCCGCAGGGTCGCCCGGCGGCGACCGTCGTGGACCTCGACGTCGCCCCGGCCGTTGATCCACCGGTCGCGCCGGGCGGGGAGACCCCGTTCCGGATCGCTCCCCGGCCCGCTGGTGTCGTAGAGGCGGACGCTCGGCTCGCCACCGCCGAGGACCACCTCGGTGAACGGAACGGCCAGCCCCGGCAGCGGCCCGTCGACGTACACCTTGTGACGGAACGGAGTTTGAGTCATGACCCTGTCCTCCCTTCGCCGGCATTACCCGGATCAGGTTCGTGCGGTCGGCGGCACTACCGCCCTCTCAGCCCGTGGACCCGAGCTCCCGCGTGTCGGAGCCAACCTTAGCTATCCCGCGGCGACCGTTCCGCCCCGCACCTCGGGCACCGTTCCTCGTCTTCTTCACGCTGGTCGGGGAGCGCCCCGCACTCCGGGCAGGCGAGGTGGGCCCAGCAGACCGGGTCACCCCCGTCCTCGCTCACGACTCGATGACCGCCTCGACGAAACTCTCGAGCTGGCGGAGGTTGCGGCACTCGTAGACGCCGTCGCAATGAGGGGCGTAGTCGCCGATGACGGAGTCGCCCGTGTTCCAGTAGGCGGCGGGCTCGGGGTCGATCCAGTACAGGTGGCGGGCCGTCTTGCGCAGCTCGGCCAGCACCCAGGCCTGGGTGGCGTGGTAGTTGTTGCGGGCGTCGCCGAGGATGATCACCGACGTCTTCGGGGTGACCTCGTTCCCCCACTTCTGGTGAAAGACCTCGAGTGCATGACCGTAGTCGGAGTGCCCGTCGACCCACACGACGTCGGCCTCGGTGTTGATGCGCTTCACGGCGTCGCCCAGGTCGGCGTTGCCCTCGAAGAAGCCCGTCACCTCGTCGATCCCGTCGATGAACACGAAGCTCCGCACGCGGGAGAACTGGCTGGCCAAAGCGTGCACCAGCTGCAGGGTGAAGCGGGCGAAGCTGGCCACCGACCCCGAGATATCGGCGATGACCATGATCTCAGGCTTGGACGGGTGGGGCCGGCGGAACCGGGGTTCGGCCGGCACGCCGCCGTACGACAACGAACGGCGCACGGTGGCCCGGAAGTCGAGCTGACCCCGGTGGTGGCGGCGCCGCCGCATGGCCAGGCGGGCGGCCAGCGCTCGGGCCAGGGGGCCGATGGCCCGCTGGAGGGCGGCCATCTCGTCCCGGGACGCGTGCATGAACTCGACGTCCTCCGGGAGCTTGGCCCGCAAGGACCGCGCCATCGCCTCCGGCCCCCGGTCGGCCACCAGCCGGCGGCGGATCTCGGCCTCGACCTCCTCCCGCACCCGCTGGATCCGGGCCGCCAGCTCCTCCCGGGCCAGGCGCTCCTCCAGTTCGTCGGCGAACCCGCCCTGCCCTGTCTCCATTCGTTCCCGGGAGAGCTGCTCCATGAGCCGGTCCAGCAGGCTGTCGAGGTCGAGGGCCCGCAGCGTCCGGTAGAGGTAGTAGGTGCCGCCGACGGGCCGGCCCGGCTCCATCCCGGCGTAGCGGGCGACGGCGGCGGCGGCGAATCGCCGCAGCGTGTCGGGGTCCAGGATGGCGCGCATGAGCATGGCGGCCAGCGCCTCGGGCGAGGCGTCACCGCCCGCGCCGCCGCCGGGCATCGACCCGGGGACCGGCACTCCCCCACCCGGCCGGCCGTCCGACCCGTCCTCGTCGTCGTCGAGGTCGAAGGGCTGGAGGGCGAAGTAGACGTCGAAGAGGATGTTGAAGACCTTGGCGTGGTCGGCGTGCTTCACGAGGGTGGCCGACAGCGCCGTCTTGAACGCCGCCCGGTCGCCCATCGGCACGTACTCGAGGGCCCGCATGGCGTCGAGGTTCTCGGTCATCGAGACCGGCAGCCCGGCCGCCCGCAGCTCGTGGACGAAGCCCGACAGCAGGTCGAGCATCCGCCCCGGCGCCGGGACTTCGACCGTGCTCACGCCTCGGCGACCTTCAGTTCCTTGTTGGCCCGCTCGATGTCGCGCTGGTACTTGAGGAGCACGTGGAGCGTTCCGCCGACGACGTCGGGGGTCACCTTCTCCACCCCGAGGTGCATCAGCGTGCGGGCCCAGTCGATCGTCTCCGAGATCGACGGGGCCTTCTTCAGGTCGAGCTGGCGGATCGACCGCACGACCCGGGAGATCTGGTCGGCCAGGGTGGCGTCGATCCCGGGCACCCGCACCCGCACGATCTCCTGCTCCCGCGCCGCGTCCGGGTAGTCGAGGTGGAGGAACAGGCAGCGCCGCTTGAGGGCCTCCGACAGCTCCCGGGTGTTGTTGGAGGTGAGAATGACGATCGGCCGGCGGACGGCGGTGATCGTGCCCAGCTCCGGCACCGACACCTGGAAGTCGCTCAGCACCTCGAGGAGGAGGGCCTCGGTCTCGATCTCGACCCGGTCGACCTCGTCGATCAGCAGGACGACGGGCTCGTCGGCCCGGATCGCCTCCAGGAGGGGCCGAGTGAGCAAGAACGCTTCCGAAAAGATGTCGGACTCGACGGTCTCCCAGTCCCGCTCGTGCTCCCGGTCGGCCTGGATCCGGAGCAATTGCTTCTTGTAGTTCCACTCGTAGAGGGCCTTGCTCTCGTCGAGCCCCTCGTAGCACTGCAGCCGGATGAGGCGGGAGCCGGTGGCGGCGGCGATGGCCTTGGCCAGCTCGGTCTTTCCGACCCCGGCCGGGCCCTCGACGAGGACGGGCTTCTCCAGCCGGTCGGCCAGGAACACGACCCCGGCGGTGGACGGATCGGCCAGGTAGTCGACGCGCCGGAGCGCCTCCAGCACGGCGTCGACGGACTCAAAGCGCTCGGCCATACGGGTGGTTCCGCCTTTCGAGGGTGCGGACCGGATATGGGGGTTGCTTCAAAAGACTAGCTCCGGATCTGCCCGTCTCCCCACACGACGTACTTGTAGGTCGTGAGCTCCCGGAGGGCCATCGGCCCCCGGGCGTGGAGCTTCTGGGTGGAGATACCGATCTCGGCTCCGAAGCCGAACTCCTCGCCGTCGGTGAACCGGGTCGAGGCGTTGACGGTGACGGTGCCGGCGTCGACGGCGCCGACGAAGCGGCGGGCGGCGGTGAGGTCTTCGGTCACGATGGCCTCCGTGT
>JAUZEY010000498.1 GCA_030838785.1 Actinomycetota bacterium
GGCGCTGATGAGGATCTGGCCCGGCTCGGCCCGGTCGCACAGCCGGGCGGCGAGGTTCACCACACTGCCGATGACGCCGTATTCGAAGCGGCCCTCGAAGCCCATCTCCCCCAGGGTGGCGTAGCCGTAGGCCACACCGATGGCGAACCCGAGGTCGTGACCCCGTTTGCGCCACTGCCCGGCCAGCTCGCCCAGGCGTTCCCGCATGGCCACCGCCATCCGCACCGCCCGGTCGGCCGGCTCGGCGCAGGGCAGCGGATCGTTGAAGAACACCATCATCCCGTCACCGGCGAAGAAGCCCACGGTGGCCTCGAACTCGGCCACCAGCCGGCCGAGCTCCTCGTGGAACTCCCGCAGGACGGCCATGACGTCCTCCGGCTCCGACGTCTCGGAGAACGCCGTGAAGCCGGAGAGATCGACGAAGAGCACGGCGATATCGCGCCGGTGCGTGCCGAGCACGCCCTCGTCGCCGCTGCTGACCACGAGATCGGCCAGCTGCGGGGAGAGGAAGCGCCGCAGCCGGGCCATCCGCCCCAGCTCGTCGATCTGCTCCGCCACCCGGGCCTCGAGCGTCGTGTTCCACTCGGCCAGGGCCTCGGCCTGGCGCGACACGGTGGCCAGCAGCGCCCGTTCCTGGTCGCGGAGCCGCTTCTTCTCCAGGCAGGCGCCGACCCGGGCTTCGAGGAGGACGGGGTCGAAGGGCTTGCCGAGATGGTCCTCGGCGCCCATCTCGATGCAGCGCACCACGCTCGGCATGTCGGCCGAGGCCGAGATCATGATGGTGGGGATGTCGCGCAGCCGGGCGTCGGCCTGGCGGGCCTGGAGGACGGCGTAGCCGTCGACGTCGGGCATGTTGAGGTCGAGGAGCACCAGGTCGACGGGCCGGGCGGCCATCAGCTCCAGCGCCCGGCGGCCGTTCTCGGCCTGGCAGACGGCGTAGCCGAGCCGGCCGAGTCTCCGAGCGAGGACGTCGCGGTTGGCGGCGTCGTCGTCGACCACGAGCACGAGACCCCGACTCTCCGGCGACGGGCCCTCGGAAGGCCGGGCGCGGTGGGCGCGATCGGGGCGCCCGTCCCGAATCTCGAGGCCGTCCTCCACCTCCTCCTCCGGCGGCTGCTCCTCCAGCCGGACGCGCATGGCGGGCGGCGCCGCACCGCCGGCCAGCGCCCGTGCCCGCGACGCCGCACTGGCGATCCGTCCCAGTGTTTCCACCGCCTCGGCGGGCACGACACCGGCCAGTTCGCCGGCTCCGGTCAGCACCCGTTCCAGCGGGTCGTCCAGCGCCGCGGTGAGCGCCGCGGCGTCGAAGCCGTCGCCGGCCGGGTCGAGGATGGCGGTGACGACGGCCAGCACCTCCTTGCCGGCGGCGCAGATGTCGCCGAGCCCGGCGGCCAGCGCGGGATCGGCCGGCCCGGCACCGCAGGCCAGATCCTCCAGGATCAGCTCGGCGTAGCCGACGATGTGGTTCACCTGGTTGAGCAGCTCGTGGCGCAGGACCCGGATCTCCGGGCTGGGGCTCACGGAGGTCCGCCCGGGAGCAGCGCGGCGATCTTCTCCAGCAGCCGGGGCAGGTCGACGGGTTTGGTGTCGAAGTCGTCGCAGCCCGCCTGGAAGGCCAGCTCCCGGTCGCCCGCCATGGCGTGGGCGGTCAGGGCCAGGACGGGGATGGCGCTGGTCTCCGGCGCCGCCTTGAGCTGCCGGGTGGCCTCCCACCCGTCGATCCCGGGCAGGCTCATGTCCATGACCACGAGGTCGGGGCGGTCGGCCGCCGCCCGGGCCACGCCGTCCTCGCCGTCGACGGCGACGATGACCTCGTACCCCCGCCGCTCCAGGCGCCGGGACAGCATGTCCCGGTTCATCTCGTTGTCCTCGACCAGCAGGATGGTCGCCATCTCAGATCTTCCCCTGCTCCCGCCAGTGGTCGAAGATCGGCTTGATCTGGGCCTCGGCCGCCTTCACGGCCTGTTCGGCGGTCATCTCGCCCCTGGCGGCGGCGGCGAACATCTTGGGCACGAGGAACTGGTTGAACACGTCCATGACGGCGGCGTTGGCGTGGCCGGGGTGCCCGATGTTGGTCGACCACGAGGGGGCGTCGGCCAGGACCCGGTACTTGTCGGAGGGCTGGGCCCGGTCGTCCTTGTCGAGGAGGGCGGTGAGGTCGGGAACGGCGTGCTCGTAGGGCGGCAGGTTGTACGACAGGGACCGCTGGAACGTTTCGCGCTGGTCGAGGGCGAGGTCGACGAGGAACCGCCGGGCCAGATCCTGATTCTTGGAGAACTTCCAGATGACGTTGACGCCGACGACGTAGATCGCCCGGGGGCCGCCGGGGCCGGCCCCGGCGGTGGGCATGGGAGCGAGGGCGATATCGGCCGCCAGCGCCGGGTTCTGGGTCTCGACCGCCCGGATGGCCGACACGGCGTTGAGGATCAGGGATCCCTTGCCCGAAGCCAGGAGCCGGTTGTTGGAGTAGCCGTCCCACACGAACACGTCCTCGGTCATTCCGGTCTTGAAGATGGCCGCCGCCACCTTCACCGCTTCCACGGTGGCGGGCCGGTTGATCGTGAGGTTGCCGCCCTCGTCCTGGATGGCGGCGCCGTAGGAGTGGAGCAGCGACATCAGCGAGTAGTTGGAGTCACCGTCGGGGGAGATGCCGATCCCGAGGGGGGTGCCCATCGCCTTCAGCTTCGGTCCCGCCCGCAGCACGTCGTCCCAGGTGCGGGGAACGAGGCCCGCCTCGACCTTGTTCCAGAGGTCGGTGCGGTAGAGGGCGGGGTTGGCCACCCAGTAGTCGGGGCAGCCGAACACCTTGCCGGTCTTGGGGTTCACCACGCTGCGGGCCACCAGCGGAACCATCTTCCCGACCTTCGACTCGATCTCGGCCACGACGTCGGCGTGGTCGATGACGTCGTCCTCGTGGAGCGATGGCGGATCGATGAACCCGTAGATGTCGTGGGGGCCGCCGGCCGCGACCTCGGCCGCTGCCCGGGTGGCGTTCTCGGCGAAGGAGATGTGGTCGACGATCACCTCGACGCCGTGCTGGTCGCCCCACTGCTTGGTGTACTGGCCGTCGAACCACGAATCGAACTCGGGGACGTAGTGGCCCCACTGGGCGATCCGCAGCGTCCGCCCGGTGGCCGCGCCGCCGCCCTTGGCCGCCTTGGCCGCTCCGGACGGGCCCGATCCGCCGCACCCGGCCGCCCCACCGAGGACGGCGGTGGCGGCGGCACCGGCCGCCAACCGCAGGAAGTCACGTCTGTCGAGTCGCTCGTCGCCCACCGGCCGTCCCCCCGGGGATCACCGACCCCGGCGGATCGTAACGACTGGCGAACGGTGGCGCTCAGGAGCGGAGCAGCGGGCGTGACGCGGTTGACCCCACATGTGTCACCGTCGTCACAGAGGGCGCTTCGGCGGCGGGGCGGGTGCCCGAGAACGCCTCCAGCGTCGCCGACACCAGGGCCCGTTCGGCGGAGGCCAGGCGGTTGCAGCCGCCGTCGACCTGCTCCCGCCACAGGCGGTTGGTGGAGTAGCCGTCGCCGGGCCGGTTGGACGCAGCCAGGAACCGGGCCGCCTCGTCGCCGAAGCGCAGGCCGAGGCGGTCGGAGAGGCGGCGGAACACCGGCTCCGGCCCGGTGCAGGCCACCTCGTGGCGCACGACCAGCCACTCCGGATGCCGGCGCCGCGCCCGCTGCAGGGAGGAACTCAGCAGCCCGTAGTGCCAGGCCGCCCGCTCCAGCCACGACGCACCGGATGGCGGCGGGCCGACGCCGAGCACGGCCGCGGCGTACCGCAGGGCGGCCGGGTCGGTGTCGAGGAAGTCGTCCCAGCCGAGCTTGCGCCAGCTGGCGATGACGCCGAACGGGTGGCGCTCGACGATGACGACGGTGGGCGAGAAGGCGTCGGCCACCCATTCGAGCGCCCGCGCACAGTGCACCGACTTGACGATCAGCGGGCCCGGCGCCGGACGGGCCACGGTGGATCCGGACGGGGCGTGGGCCGCGGGCCGGCCTTCCGCCCGCC
>JAUZEY010000013.1 GCA_030838785.1 Actinomycetota bacterium
CGTGTGCGGCGCGGGGGTCGACATCGTGCAGCTGCGGGACAAGCACCTCGACGACCGGGCGCTCCTCGCCCGGGCCGAGGTGGCCCGGGACGCAGCCCACGCCGCCGGGGCCCTGTTCGTGCTCAACGACCGGCCCGACCTGGCCGTCGCCTGCGACGCCGACGGCGTCCACGTCGGCCAGGGCGACCTTCCGGCCGCTGTCGCCCGGCGCATCCTCGGACCCGACGCAATCGTCGGCCTGTCCACCCACGCCCCGGAGGAGCTGGCCGCGGCGGCGGAGCCGGTCGACTACGTGAGCGCCGGCCCGGTCGAGCCCACCCCGACGAAGCCCGGTCGCCCCGGCACCGGCCTCGACTACATCCGCCTCGCCGCCGAGCGGTCGCCCCATCCCTTCTTCGTCACCGGCGGCGTCTCGCCCGCCACCCTCCCGGCCATCGCCCTCGCCGGCGCCACCCGCTTCGTCATCGTCCGGGCCCTGACGGAAGCCGCCGACCCCGCCGCCGTCGCGGCCGAACTCCGCCGCCTCCTCGACGCCAGCCGCCCCTGACCTCACAGACCCCAGCGGCACCACTCGGCTCACCGCTGGGCGACCAGCTACGGGCTCTGGCGGGTCAGCCAGCCGATCAGGGTGGCGATCGCCCTCGGGTCGTGGCGGAGACGGTGGCCGGCGCCGGCCACGGTGCGCAGGTCGGCGTTGCCGAAGCCCGCCTCGTACAGGGCCCGGGCGTCGGCGATGGGGACGACCTCGTCGCCCTCGCCGTGGATCAGCAGCAGCGGACGGGGGGCGATCCGGGTCGCCGCCTCCAACGGTGACAGCTCGGCGAAGCGCCGGCCCCAGGCGGCGGGGTCGGGCGGGAAGTCGGCATGGCGGATGATCCCCAGCGCCCGGGAGTCGGCCAGGAGCCGGTCGGGATGAAGGGCCCAGTCCGAGAACGACGCCGGGGCGGCCAGGGTGGCCACCCCCCGGACGCGCTCGTCTTCGGCGGCCAGGATGATCGACAGCGACCCGCCGGTGCTCGACCCGGCCAGCCATACGCCTCCGACATCGCTCCGTTCCGACATCAGCGTCAGGGCGTGGTTGAGATCCGACAGCCAGCCGTCGAGTGAGAAGTCGCCCTCCGAGGCGCCCGTCCCCCGGAAGTTGAAGGTGAGGACGGCCCAGCCCGTCTCCCGGGCCAGCCGCTCCGCCAACTCCGGGTACGTCGACGCCGAACTGTCACCCCCCCGCGGCCCGGTGGGGAATCCGTGGCTCAGCACGAGCCCCGGCACCCGGGCGAACCCGGGCGGACGGGCCAGATGCGACGCCAGCCGCAGACCGTCAGAGTCGAACGTCTCGTGCATACCGGATGCATCCTCGCCCACGGATGCATCCTCGCCCACGGCGGCGCACCGGGACCATTGCAGCCGATGTCGCCGACCCGGCGGCCTCCCGGCCGGCCCCGCACCCCGGTCTCAGATTCTCGGAACCGATCGTCCCGGTTGAGCGGGACGATCGGTGCCCAGATCTCGGCAACTAGTCGCCGCCGCCCTCCGGGGCTGTCTCGGCGTCCGACCCAGCTCCGGCCGGCGGTGGCGAGGCCCAGTGTCCCGTTCGGTATCCTGACGCCTCGTGCCTGACGCTGCCGTACCGGCCCTGACCGCCCCGGCGGCGGTGATCGACGCCCTGCTCGCCGGGGAGCAGGTCATCGACCTGCGGGTCCAGCCCGCCGCCGGCGGGCCGCCGGAGGGCGCAACCCGCTTCTGGCTCCGGCCCGACCCCGACGCCGCGGCCGAGCTCAAGCCCGCCTACCGGCGGGCCCGGGAGCTGTCCCGGCCCGACGAGAGCGCCGCCCCCGGCCAGGTCCGGGTCGCCGGCTGGGCCGAGCTGGTCGGCCGGACCACGACCCGCCTCGACGACGGGACGAAAGCGGCCCTCGACGGCAAGACCATCCTGGCCCTCGATCCCCTCGCCGGGCAGGATGTGCTGGTCCTGGCCCTGCGGGTCCACCGCCTCGTCGAGCCGGCCACCGTGCCCGCCGCCGACGGCCTCACCGGCCTTCCCGCCGACCCCGGCCAGGGCCCGCCGAGCGAGCCCGCTCTCTCCGAGGCCGCCTTCCTGGCCCGCTACAACGGCGTCGTCAACGCTCTCCCCGGCGGCCTCACGACCCCCTGAACCGTTCGATCAGGTGTTGTCGGGCTCGGCCGTCGTTGGGGCCGCAGCGGCTGCGGCGACCGGTCCGGCGGCCCCGCCGGTGCACGGCCCATGGGGCTTGTAGCCCCGGTTGCGGGCCTCGGGGAGGCAGTCGGGGCCGAAAGAGGCGAACTGCTCTGAGGCCATGAGGTCGTCGATGGCGCAGGCGTCCGTGGTGGCGTCGAGGTCGTGGACGAACCGGGTGCGCTTGTCGCCGACGTACTGGTTGTGCTCGAAACGGGTGGGCCTGCTCACGGCCATCAGGATAACTTCAGCAACAATAGTTCGGGGGCCCCGCAGGGCCCCCGAACCAAACTTTGGCTGATCTGTACGGCCGGCCCGACAGCAGTGGGCGGGACCAATACCCACTCGGGTGGTCGGCTGCAGTGCGGCGGTGGTTTTCCGCCAGGCGGTCCAGCCTGTACGGCCTAGCGGCCGCGCACCTCCGAGGTCCCAGAATGATCATGCATCTACTGGACCACCTCCTTTCTTCGGTACCTACTTTTATAGCAAGCCGGAAGGGCCGGTGGGTTACGAATTGAATTCAGATTGCTAGTCGTCGTCGAAGTCGTCCGCTTTCGACCCGACCGCTCCGATGGCCCGGAGGTAGGCCAACTGGGTCTCGACCACGGCGTGGACCTGCTCGGAGGTGAACACCGAGCCCTTTCCCGCGGCCTGTTCCAGGATGTAGCTGACCGTTTCCGACCCGCCGATCACGACCGGCCCCACCGGGTGGGCGCTCGACCCGTTCTGGGACACGCCCTTGGCCTTGAAGTACTGGAGCTGCAGGTCGAGGATGACCCGCACGTCGTCGACGGTCAGCGTGGCGGCGGCATCGTCGGCGATGTGCTGCACCACCCACTCCAGGGCCGCATCCGGGTCGAACGTCGGCCGCGGCGGCAACGACGCCAGCCGGTGGCTCTCCCGCAGGATCGCCACCGCCGCGATGAGCAGGATCAACCCGACCGCGACCGCGCCGAGAACAACCGCCATCCCGCAACGCTAGTGCCCCGGCCGGTGACGCTGGTGATGTTCACGGCGAGTCAGGGGCGTCGCTGGCAAGGACGCACGACGAGGCGTAGTGGGTACTACGTCGAGGAGGAGGACGCAGCCAGCG
>JAUZEY010000021.1 GCA_030838785.1 Actinomycetota bacterium
TCCTCCGCCGGCCGGGCCAGCCAGTACCCGCCCTCAGCGCCCCGCTGGCTGCGCAGGAGGTGGGCCCGCTTCAGGTCGGACAGGATCCCGAGCAGGAACTTGAGCGGGATGTCCTGGGCGCGGGCGATGGTGTCGGCCTTCACCGGCTCGTCGGACGAGACGGCGGCCAGTTGGACCATCGCCCGGACGGCATAGTCGACCTTCACCGAGATCCGCACGCCCCCCAGTGTGGCGCGGCCGGGGCGTCGTCGGGCGCACCGATCCGGGACTCGAGCCAAAAATCCGGGAACTGGTGGGGAACGGTGCCGACCGTCAGCGCCGGTGGCGGCGACGGCGACGGCGACGGGCCGCGGCCGGGACGGCGGCCAGCGGCAGAATCGGGACGAGCATCGCCTTCGTCGTGGTCGTCGTCGTCGGCGAGGTGCTCGCCGGCGCGGTCTTCCCGTGGTTGTTTGAGCTAGGGGCCTTCTTCGGCTTGCTCGACGACGCCCCGGTCGGCTTCCCCGTCGTCGACGACGAGGTCGGAGACTTCCCCGTCGTGGCCGTGGTCGACCGGTGCGTGGTGGAGGTCGTGGATGAGGCGGTGGTCGAGGTCGACGGGCCGGCCGCCGCCGGGCCGGTCGTGGTCGTCGACGAGGCCGCCGTCGCCTGGGCCTGCGTCACCTGGATGCTGAGGTGGCCCTCGTTGGAGTCGGTGTTGCCGTCGTTGGCCACGAAGCTGAACGTGTCGACGTCGACGCCGGCCGGCGCCTGGTAGAGGAAGCTGCCGTCGGGTTTGAGGGTCAGCTGCCCCGCCGGGCTGGAGCGGAGCGAGAAGGTGATCGAGTCCTTCTCGGGGTCCCAGCCGAGCTTGGCGATCGACCCGGCGGCCTGGCGGTTCTGGGGGACGGAAACGGTGCCGTCCTTCACCTGGGGGGCCTTGTTGGCCACCACGCTGGCCCGCACGGTGGCCGGTCTGCTGACCTCGCCGTCGTTGTCGATCACGATGTAGGTGAAGGAGTCGGACCCGGTGAACGTGCCGGTGGGTGCGGTGTAGGAGATCCTCGTACCGCTGCGGCGGGCGATGCCGCCGGCCGGGGTGGCGGTGTCGGGGGCGTCGGTCGGGGCGCCGTCGGGACCGGCGAAGCGGACCTCCCGGGCGCCGTCGGCCACGTCGTCGTTGGAGGTCACGTCGAGGGGTTGGGTCGTCCGGCCCGACCGGATGGTGAGGCTGTCGTCGACGGCCACGGGCACGTGGTTGGTCCCGCCGGTCGTGATCGTCACCTTGCCGGTCGACGACTCGTCGTCGGTGTCGGTCACCCGGTACTGGAAGGTGTCGGTCCCCTTGAAGCCGCCGGTCGGCGTGTAGCCGATCTTGTGGTCGGGTTGCGCCACGGCCTGGCCGTGGGCCGGGCCCTGGGTGACCGCCACGTCCTTCAGCCCATCGCCGAGACCCCGGTCGTTGGCGGTGACATCGATGGTGATCGGGCCGCCGTCGGTGATGGTGGCCTGGTCGTCGACGGCCTCGGGCCGGTCGTCGACCGAAGCCAGGTCGAGGTGAACGGCGCCGGTGGCCGAGCCGCCGCCGGCGTCGGTCACCGTGTAGCTGAAGCTGTCGGGGCCGTGGTAGTCGGCGTCGGGCTGGTAGGCGACGCGGTTCTCCACGATCTGGGCCCGGCCGTGCTGCGGCGGGGTCACGCTCTGGAGGGTCAGGGGACCGCCGCCGGCGGGGGCCCGGTCGTTGCCGAGGACGTCGATGTTGACCGGGGCGTCCTCGTTGCCGGCGGCGGAGTCGTCGACGGCGGCCAGCCCGTCGCCGGAGGAGGAGGCCCGGGCGGCGGACGGGTTCACGGCCGACATGGCCGTGATGCGGTTGTTGAGGTTGGCCTTCGAGGCGTCTCCGTAGGCGGTGGCGTCGCCGAACGGGAAGACCTGCCCGTTGGACGTGACCAGGTAGTAGCCCCGTCCGGTGGCGGTGGCGGCGATGTCGATGACCCGCTTGTCGGTCTTGCCGGAGGCGGTGCCGAAGTAGCCGGCGTCGCCGAAGGCGAAGATGCCGCCGTCGCCGGCCACCAGCCAGTAGCCGTGCCCGCTCGGCGTGGGGGCCAGGGCCTGGATGCGCCGGCTCAGGTCGATGTTGCCGACGGAGCCGTAGTAGCCGGCGTCGCCGAAGCCGTAGACCGCCCCGTCGCTGGTCGCCATCCAGTACCCCTGGCCCGACGGGGTGGCGGCGAAGTCGACGATGGGCCGGGAGAGCTTCTCCCCCGCCATCGACCCGAAGAAGGGCGCCTCGCCGAAGGCGAAGACCCCACCGTCGCTGGCCACCAGCCAGTAGCCCCGGTCGCTCGGGGCGGCGGCCATGGCGGCGATGGGCCGATTGAGCGACTTGCCGCCCATCGACCCGAAGAAGGACGCATCGCCGAAGGCGAAGATCCCGCCGTCGCCGGCCACCATCCAGTACCCGCCGGCCGACGGCGTGGGGACGAACCCCACGATCGGGCTGTTGAGCGGGACCGAGCCCGCCGAACCGTAGAAGGGTGCCTCGCCGTAGTTGAAGACGCCGCCGTCGATGCCGACGAGCCAGTAGCCGGCGGAGCCCGAGGCCGTCGCCCGTTCCGGGGCGCGCACGACGAGCGTGCCCACCACTGCGGTGACGGTGAGCGCGGCCACCGCGATAGCCACGCCGCGTCTCGCCACCGCGCTGCGGAAACCCTTGCTGGCCACTGGGTCCCTCCGCCCGATCAGCGCACCTGCAACATCGACTGCGACTTCTACGATCAGTGGTGACCCGACCGCCTTCAGCAGTCAGCGGCCTCTCTGGTCACTCTGATCTCACAACGGTGCTGAAGCTACCGCGGCCACAGGGCCCCCGTCGAGGCGGAGTTCTCATCGCCAGAGAAGATCGCGGCGGGCGTTTCTCTCGGGAACACCCCGGTGACGAGCGGGGCTGGAAGGAGGAGCATTCCGGCGGGGCGGACGACGATTGCCCGTATCACTCCTGTGAATTCAACGACTGCACGAAACACGTCGACAACTGCGAGTCATGATCCGGTTCCGGGCCCTCGGCGGGCCCGGAACCACTCACGTCGAGGATGGCCAGGTCGGGCCGGAAGGCGGCGATCGGAGCGACGTCGGCACCGTCAGCCCACGCCCCGACGGTGTACCCGGCCCGTTGGAGCGCGGCGGTGATGGCGCCCCGCTGGGCCTGCTCGTCTTCCACGACGGCGACTCGCGCCGAGCGTTCGGGCATCACCGCCGGTCATGCTGCCATCGGACCCGCCCGGCGGACGTCGCCTTCAGTCCTTGCAGCGGGGGTAGCTCGTGCAGTCCTCGGAATAGCGGCAGGCCTTGCGGTAGCGGTTGTGGTCGCGGTCGGGGTCGGAACGGCAGTTGTAGTAACCCTCGTCGCGCGGGTCGTCGCCGTAGGAACCGCAGCTGCCGGAGCCGCAGCCGTCGTAGTACGAGCCGCAGCCGTCGTAGCAGCCGCCGTCGTAGTAGTCGTAGCCCGGGTAGTACCCGTAGTAGCCGTAGGAGTAGCCGCCGCGACCGCCGCGGTCCCCGTCGTGGCCGTGGTCACTGTCGTGGTCGTGGCGGGTCCGGCCGCTGTCGTGGCCACCCCGGGAGTCGCCGTGATGGCTGCCGGAGTCCGAGTCGTGCGACGAGCGGGCTTCGTGGCCGCCGGAGTCGGAGTGGTGGCTGCCGCCGTCGTGGGAGCTGCCCGACCGGCCGCCGCCGTCGTGGGAGCTGCCCGATCGGCCGCCGCCGTCGCGGTCCCCGCCTCCCCCGCCCCCGCCCCTGGCGTAGGCGACCCCGGCGCCGCCGAAGAGCAACAACGTCCCAGCCAGCAATACGGTGAAGAATCGCTTCAGCATCGTGTAGTCCTTCCTGATCCTTCGTTGGTGACCGGAAGCTTACGGACGGACCGTGACAAAAGGGATCAGGGCTCGCACTCGAACACGTGGCGCCACAAGGGATCTCCACCTTCGAAGGCACACCGCGACCGCGCAGCGCGGCAATTGCGCTAACCCTCGGGGGCAGTTGGCCGCCGGGAGCCACCGGCCGTGTTTTCGGCGGGGGCCGGCGAGGGCGCGTGCCCGCTCGAAAGTTGACCGATCTTCAGCAGATTCTCAGCCTCGACGGGGTTTCGCGCTGTGCGTCGTCGTCGTCGTTGTCGGCGGGGGCGAGTGGGGGCCGCACGGCGAACTGGGCGAAGCCGGGTTGGAGATGGGCCGAAAGTCCCGCCGTCGCCGACAGGCGCCTCGGTAACCTGATGGGAGCAACGCAAGGCGCCCGTAGCTCAGGTGGATAGAGCAGTGGCCTTCTAAGCCAAGGGTCGGGGGTTCGAATCCCTCCGGGCGCGCCCTACCCGTTCTCGCCCCACTGCAGGGCCAGTTCGCCCAGGACGGTGGCGGCGTCGACCGGCGGTTCAGCGGCGGCGCCGATGCGGCCGGCGAGGTAGGCGCAGAGCCGGCCCAGCGTCACGATCAGCTCGAGGTCGTCGACCGGCTCCCCGTCGTCGCCGTAGAGGAGCGCCGGCAGGGCGCGCGGATCCTCCCGCTCGAGGGCCATGACGATCCCCAGCGCCGTCCGTTCATGCTCGCCGGCCATCGCGACTCCCCTCCTGTGGCGGTTTCCGCCTCACCGCCGATACCCGGGATCTTTCCAGGTCACGACTGCAGCGGCAGGAACGTCGCCGCCATGGCGGCCGGCGTCTCCGGCCAGTCGGCCGGCGGCGACGCCGGACCCACCATGAACTTCGAGGACCCCGGCGCGATGTACCCCTCGATCAGCGCCGCGGCCGCCGGCAGGCCGACGGGGATCAGGGGCCATGGGGTCCACGCCAGGCCGTCGGGCCGCGATCGTCGTCTGCAACGGCGGCGGGACGGCGCCGTCGGCGTTGGCCGGGCTGACGCCGAAGTGCCCCGGGTTCACCGCCGCCCGACCCGCTCAGCCTCCGCGTTTCGGCGTTCGATTTCCGCTGTATTCCGGTAAACGAACGCCGGTTTGCGGCAGCACGGCCGACCACGCAACTGGCGTTCCATTTCCGCTGTATCCCGGCAGAAGAGCGCCAGTTGGGGGAACCGCCACACCGCGGGCGGCGACACGCCGGGCCCGACTCGCGCTCGCCGGCCCCCGAGCACCGGGGTATTTCAGACCTGGGCCGGCAGGGTCTCGCCGAGGTAGATGCGGCGGACGCGTTCGTCGTCCCAGACCTCGTCGATCTGGCCCTCGGTGATGAGCACGCCGTTCTGCATCACCATGAGGTGATCGGCGACGCCCTTCACGAAGTCGAGGTTGTGCTCGATCAGGAGGAGACCCCAGCCCTCCATCGCCTGCAGCTCCAGGATCACCTCGATCAGGCGGGCGACCTCCTCGTCCTCGAGGCCGCCGACCGGCTCGTCGAGGAGGAGGACCTCGGGCCGGCAGACGAGGGAGCGGACCAACTCCACCCGGCGGCGGAAGCCGAACGACAACATGTCGACGGGGACGTCGGCCACGGAGCTCACCCAGAAGTGCTCCATCAGCCACTCCGCCCGGTCGCTCATCTCCGGGGAGAAGCCGTGCCACGTCTCGAGGTTCTGGCGGACGGTCAGCACCTCGGCCAGCTTGGGCAGCTGGAACGTGCGGCTCAGGCCGAGCCGGGCCCGGGCGTAGGGCGCCATCGTCGTGATGTCGGTCCCGCCCAGCGTCACCGTCCCCTGCGACAGTGGGACGAAACCCGACAGCGCGTTGATGAGCGTGGTCTTCCCGGCGCCGTTGGAGCCCATGATCGCCACCCGCTGGCCGGGCCCGACCCGGACGTCGACGAGGTCGACGGCCCGCACCCCGCCGAACGACACGCCGATGCCCTCCCCGACCAGCGCCATCGACGGGCAGTCGACCAGCGACACCTCCGGCGGCGCCGCCTGGGAGCGGGCGTAGCCCATCACCTGCTGGATCTCCCACGTCGTGTGGTGGCGCCGGAGGCGGGCCACGAAGGCGGCCTGGGCCCGGGCGGACAGCAGCGCCAGGAGCAGGATTCCGCCCGACAGCAGGTTGGGGTTGATGCGGTGCTGCTGGAGGAGATTGGGGATCACGGTGAAGCAGGCGGCGACAAGCCACACCGCCGAGACGGTGCGCATGCCCGACGCCAACGGGATGGCCAGGAGGATCACCGACCACACGATCCCGAACTGGATGACGGGCGGGGGCGTCCCGTTGACGAAGGCGGCCAGGCAGCCGGCGATCCCGACCATGAAGCCGGAGAGGGCGAAGACGACGACCTTGTGGACGGACCTGCGCAGCCCGACGGCGTCGGCCCCTTCGGGCTGGTGCCCGGTCAGCACCCACCGCGACACGAGGCGGGTCTGCTTGACGTACCAGACGACGCCGCTGACGGCGAGGCAGGTCAGGCCGGCGATGAGGTACACGGCCCGGTTGGTGTTGAACCACCCGCTCAGGTCGGGCTGCGCCACTCCCCGCCCGCCGGCGCCGCCGGTGAGCTGGCCGATGGGGAAGATCGTCTTCTCGATGCCGACCTGCACGACGAGCGAGACGACGGTGAAGTACAGGCCGGTCACGGCCAGGGAGCCGAGCCCGGCCAGCGCCGAAGCCGCCGTGATGACGGCGGTGGCCACCGCCGCCCCGACGAACCAGTCGCGGCCCCCGTTCTGGGCCACGAAGGCGAACAGGTAGGCGGCGAGGCCGGTGAGGGCGGCGGCGTTGAGGGGCAGCTCCCGGAGGGCGGCCATCGGCAGGTACATGGCCAGCCCGACGAGGCCCATCCACATGGCCGTGCACCCGATGTAGAGCAGGTAGTTCGGCAGCAGGAGGAATCCGCCGAGCCCCAGGGCGAACACGCCGACGGGCACGATCAGCCGGGTCAGGGGCTTGGCCGGAGAACTCACCAGCGCATCATAGGGAGGGGCTGTGAGACTTGACTGAAGGCATAGCGGGCGATCATCGGCATCGCCAGCGACGGAGCGTCGACGGCTCCAGTTCGGGAGCCGGGCGGCCGATAGGGAGGGCATGGCGGACGACACGCGTCTCTATCTGCCCTGGTACGAGGCCAGCCCGGCGGACCTCGACGAGCTGGCCCAGATCAAGCGGGTGGTCGACCAGCTACGGGACGGGCCGGACGGGCGACGGCG
>JAUZEY010000047.1 GCA_030838785.1 Actinomycetota bacterium
GAGAGGCCGAGCCGCGCCTAGCCTGCCTCGGCCTCCGCCTCGGCGTTGAGGCGGAGGCCGATCCGTCGCTGACGCTCGCGCTCGGGGAGGAGGCGGCACGACAGGCAGGTGGGGGGAGCGTCGGGGAGCCGGTAACGGAGACAGCACGTCTGGCGGCGGACGAACAGCCGGGTGCCGTCGCCGTGGGGGACGGGGAACAGCTCGACCAGCCCTGCGGTGGGGGAGCCGGGGCGGTCGAGGAGGCGGCGGGCTTCGAGCAGGAGGTGGTCGGGGTCGAAGGGGAGGTCGGGCAGGGCCGACAGGGCGGCAAAACCGCCTGCCGTCGCCGCCGCCACGTTGCCCCACAAGAGGCGCCGGCCGATGGGGGCGATGTCATGGAGGGCTTCGACCAGCGGGGCGAGATGGCCGTCGAACAGGCGGCGCTGCGTCCAGTCGAACAGTGCGTCGTCGTCGGCCACGATCTCGGCCAAGGGGTCGTCGTCGTCGTCGCCCGCCACCGCGGCGTAGCGGAGGGAGGCGAGCGTCGTCCCGGCCGGGCGGCCGCAACCGTCGAAGAGGAGGACGGTGTTGGACGATGCCAGGTCGGGGACCCGCCGGGCACCGACGAGCGAGGCGATCGCCTCCCGGGTAACGGCCACTGCCCACGCCTGGCAGAGCAGTGACGTCGCCACCGCGGTCTCGTCGGTGCCGGCGGCTCGACCGAAGGCCCGCACCTGTCGGAGCAGGGCCGGCCCGTCCTGGAGCAACCATCCCGCCGGCACCTCCCGGTGCCCGGCCTCCGTCGTGTTCATTATTTCTAACACTCTCTGTTAGGTAAACCTTA
The DNA here is from genome assembly GCA_030838785.1 of Actinomycetota bacterium. GTDB lineage: Bacteria > Actinomycetota > Acidimicrobiia > IMCC26256 > BP-133 > BP-133. The sequence goes on from JAUZEY010000047.1 coordinate 824, forward strand.
TTAGGGTGACCTTACAACGGCTGGGCCTGCGACACAACGACAGATCCGGCCGGTTCACAGAGGATTGACAGGATGGTCCCATCGGACGCCGAGGGGGGACCTCGATCGTCTCCCCGGTGACGACCGCCGCCCGCCGGGGGTACCTGCATCAGGCCGACGTGGTCCGGCTGCTGACCTTCGGGGCGGTGATCGGCGTCCACGCCGTCGCCTTCACCGAACCGCCGTCGAGCCGGGCCTGGGGCGGGGTGCTCATGCTGTTGCAGTTCGGCCGGGAGGTGTTCTTCGCCCTCACGGGCTTCGTGCTGGTGCACTCGGCCCGGGGCCGGGCCCTGGACGCCCGGGCGTTCTGGCGCAAGCGGTTCCCGGCCGTCGTGGCCCCGTACCTGGCCTGGAGCGCCATCTACACGGCGTTCCACGTCTGGGGTCCGGCGCACCAGCGCCTCTCGTGGACGTCGGTGCTGTGGGCCTTCGCCACCGGCAACGCCGAGTACCACCTGTACTTCCTGCTGGTCTCGATGCAGCTGTACCTCCTCTTCCCGCTACTGCTGCGCTTCGTGCGGCGGACGGCGGCCCGGGCCTGGCCCGTCCTCGGCGTCGTCGCCGCCGTCAACGTGGTCTGGCTGGCCTGGTTGCAGTACGGGACCGCGCCGGCGGGATGGGCCGGGCATCTCTGGCCCCGGGCCTACGAGCTGCTCCCGACGTACGCCGTCTACGTGCTGGCCGGGGCCTACGCCGCTCTCCACCTCGACCGGATCGAGCGGGTGTGCGCCGAACGGCGCCGGCTCCTCCTCGGCGCCGCCGCCGGCGCGGCCGCCCTCGCCGAGCTGGCCTTCTGGGCCCAGGTCGGAGGACGGGAGCCGCGGCTGGCGGCCGCCGTCCTCCAGCCGGCCATGGTCCTCACGTCGATTGCGGCGCTGATCGTGCTGTACCTGGCCGGCCGGAGCTGGGCCGACCGGGGCCGGCCGGGGGCGGCGCTGGTGGCCCGGGCGTCCGACCTGTCGTTCGCCGTGTACCTGGCCCATCCGCTGGTGCTGGAAGTGCTCCTGTGGCTGGGGCTCGGGAACGACGGGCAGCGGCTGCCGGCCGTGGTGGCCACCGGGCTGGCCGTGATCGGCACCGCCGCCGGGGCGGCCGGCATCGCCGTCGTGGCCCGCCGGAGCCGATGGTCGCTGGCCCTCACCGGCCGGCCTCGCCTCCACGTCCGAACCGGCGCTTATGAAGTCCGCAGAGGGGTCACAGAACCTTCCCAGGTGGGGTCCCGACCATGAGCGGCATGCGACACCGCACGGCAGTCATTCCCTCCGGCGGACGGCCGGAGTCCTCGGTCCGGAGCCTCCTGGCCCAGCGCCGGGACGCCACGCCGCAGCGGGCCGCCTTCGTCGAAGGCTGCTCCGGACGGCGGGTCACCTGGGGCCAGATCGCGGCCGCCGCCGCCGACTGGACGGCGCAGCGCCCCCGGCTGGGGGTGGCACCGCTGGCCCGGGTCGGCGTCGTCATGGCCGACCCGCTGGCGGCGGCCACCACCCATCTGGCCGCCCTCGCCGCCGGCGTCACCGTGGCGCCGCTCAACCCGCAGGCGCCGGCCGACGAGCTGGCGGCCGAGATCCGCACCCTCGGCCTGTCGGCGGTGGTGACCGACGGCATGGCCCTCGCCGATCTCGACGACCTCGCCGCCGCCGGGGCCCAGGTCTGGGTGAGCGGCCCCGGCCGCCTGCACCTCGCCCGGCTCCGGCCCTGGCCGGTGCCGTCCGTCAGCCCCGGCCCGGCGGCGCTGATCATGGCCAGCTCGGGCACCACCGGCACCCGCAAGATCATCCCCCTCTCCGAGGCGCAGCTGCTCGGCACGGCCGTGGCCGTCGCCCGGCACCACCAGCTCACCGCCGACGACCGGGGGTACTGCCCGCTGCCGTTGTTCCACATCAACGCCCTCGTGGTCGGCGTCCTCTCCACGCTGGTGGCCAGCAGCACGCTGGTGCTCGACAGCCGGTTCTCCCGGAGCGGGTTCTGGGCCGTGGCCGGCGACCACGACGTCACCTGGCTCAACCTCGTCCCGGCCATCATCGGCCTGCTGGCCGATTCGGCGCCGCCGCCGGCCGGGGTGGCCGACCGGATCCGCTTCGCCCGTTCGGCGTCGGCGCCGCTGGCGCCCGGCACGCTGGGACGCTTCGAGGGGCGCTGCGGCATCTCCGTCCTGGAGACCTACGGGATGACCGAGGCCGCCAGCCAGATCGCCGCCAACCCGCTCGACCCCCGCCGGCGCCGTCCCGGATCGGTCGGCCTCGGAGTCGGCACCGAGATCCGCATCGTCGACGAGGGGGGACAGGGGGTGCCGCTTCGCTCCGTCGGCGCGGTGGAGATCCGCGGCGAGCGGGTGGCGAGCCGGTACTGGGCCTCGACCGACGGCGGGCTCGGGGAACGGCCGGCGCAGCGGGCCGGCGGTTGGCTGCCCACCGGCGACCTCGGCCGCTTCGACGAGGACGGGTTCCTGTACCTCGTCGGGCGGACCGACGACGTGATCAACCGGGGCGGCGAGAAGATCTACCCGGGCGAGATCGAAG
>JAUZEY010000064.1 GCA_030838785.1 Actinomycetota bacterium
CGGTGACCAGGTCACGTTGATGCACCGGCTCGGCTTCGACCGCTTCCACCTCGTGGGGCACGACCGGGGCGGCCGGACGGGCCACCGGATGGCTCTCGACACCCCGGCGGCGGTGGAGTCCCTCGCCGTCCTCGACATCGCCCCGACCTATTCGATGTTCATGGACACCAACCGCCACGTCGCCGGCGCCTACTGGCACTGGTACTTCCTGTCGCTCCCGGCGCCCTTCCCCGAGCGGATGATCGGCGCCAATCCCGACTACTTCTTCGAGACCTGCTTCGAGACGTGGGGCAAGATTCCCGTCGCCAGCCTGCCGCCGGGCGCCCTGGCCGAGTACCGGCGTTGCTGGCGCGACCCGGCCATGATCCACGGCTCGTGCAACGACTACCGGGCGGCGCCCACCGTCGACCTCGCCCACGACGAGGCCGACGTCGACCGCCGGGTCGGCTGCCCGGCGCTGGCGCTGTGGGGCTCGGAGGGCTTCATGCACCAGTGCTTCGACATGGCCGCCCTCTGGGGGAAGCGCTGCTCGAACCTGCGGACCGAGACGCTGCCCGGCGCCCACTTCTTCGTCGACCAGTTCCCGACCGAGACGGCCGCCATCCTGGCCGACTTCCTCGGCGCCTGATCCGGCTGGGCCTGGACGCTCTGTTCGCCGGAGTCGAAAATTTCCCGCTACCCTCAGTGACGCCCCCGAGCGCGGCTGCAATTCTTGACACCGTGACCTTCCGCTGCCTGATCGTCGACGACAACCCCGAGTTCCTCGCTGCCGCCCGGGACCTGCTCCGGAGCGAGCAGGTCGACGTCGTGGGGGTCGCCTCCACGGGCGCCGAGGCGGTCCGGATGGTCGGCGAACTACGGCCCGACGTCACCCTCGTCGACGTCTACCTCGGCCCGGAGAACGGTTTCGATCTGGCCCTCCGCCTGGCCGGCGGCGAGGAGGAGCCCCGGCCCGTCGTCATCATGATCTCGACCTACGCCGAGAAGGACCTCGCCGACGTCATTGCCGCCAGCCCGGCGGCCGGCTTCCTGCCCAAGTCGGAGCTGTCGGCGGCCGCCATCCATACCGTGCTCCGCCGGACTCAGCCCCGGTAGCCGACCTTGGACCAGTCGACCCCCTCGCCGGCATACCAGTTGATCCCAGTCACATTGTGACGTGTGCTCACCTGGAAGCCGGGCTGCGCGATCCAGAGCCACGGGGCGTCCTTCACGATGATCTCGAGACAGCGGTTGTGCTTCTCGACCCGCTGGTCCCAGGCGAGTTGGGGGCGCCCGGCGTCGGCCAGGCAGGCGTCGGCCTCGGCGCTCTTGTATCCCCCCCAGTTGTTGGAGCTCTTGGACTGGTAGAAGACCCCCAGCGCGTAGGCGGGGTCCGGCGAATCGCCCCCGAAGGTGTGGAAGAACATCGGCCGGCCGCCGGTGAACAGCGCTTCCGTGTACGTCGGGGGCGGGAGGGCCTCGAGTTCGAGCGTCACCCCGACGTCCTCGAAGGCGCTCCGGAGCTGAGCGCCGACCGGCTCACCGAGCGGCTCCGCCGTGCTGTAGGCCAGCTTCGTCGTAAACCCGTTCCCGTGGCCGGCCTCCCGCAGCAGCTGGCGCGCCCGTTCCGGGTCGTAGGTGTAGGGGCGCAGGTACGGGTCGAAGCCGGCGGCGTGGTCCGAGAGCGGGCCGTGGGCCGGCCCGGCGAACCCCCGGTAGACCTCGTCGACGATCTGCTGGTACGGGGTGGCGTAGGACAGGGCCTGTCGTACCCGGACGTCGTCAAGCGGCGGGTACTTCGGGTTCATCGGGGAACAGGCGATGACGTAGCCCTGGAACTTCCAGAGGTGGGCGCGCTTGCTGTCCTGCACCCGTTGCATGTCGGCGGGCGACAGGTACTGGGCGACCTGCGCCTTTCCGCTCAGCAGCATGGCGAGCCGGTTGGACGAGTCCGGGACCTCCGTGAACGTGATCTGGTCGAGCTTGGGCGGGAAGGGATGCTCCTTGTGGGCCTCCCAGACGACGTGGCGCCCGGGGCTGAGGTCCCCGAGCTTGAACGGACCGAAGCCCGCGTCGTGGTTCTTCAGCCAGCTCTTCGCCCAGGGATCGCCGGGGGTTGCGTGGCTCGCGGCCAGCTTGGAGTCGACGATCGCCCGCCAGAAGGTGCTCATCGTGAGGAGCAGGTCCGGCCCCGGCTCGGCCAGCTCGATGCGGACCGTGTACCGGTCCAGGACCTTCACATCTTCGGGTCGTCGGATGGTGGAGAGCACGTTGTAGAAGCTGGTGATGCCCTGCAGTGCGAAGCTCCGGTCGAACGTCCATTTCACGTCCGCGGCGGTGAACTCGTTGCCGGCGTGGCTCGGCCAGCCCTTACGGAGCGAGAACGTGTAAGTCCTCCCGGCGTTGGTGACCTCCCAGCTCTCGGCCATACGGGGCTCGGTGATGTCCTCGAAGTTCCCGGCCAGCCAGGCGAGGTCGAAGCCGCCCTCCTCGTCGGGCGCCGGGATCTGCTTCCAGCGGGTCAGACGGTCGTTCAGGTTGAAGATGTGGTCGTACACCTCCTTGCCGAACACGAGCTCCCAGTCGAGGCTGGGAG
>JAUZEY010000072.1 GCA_030838785.1 Actinomycetota bacterium
TCCTCGAAGACCGGGGCGAAGCTGCGGCACGGACCGCACCACTCGGCCCACCAGTCCATCAACACGATGTCGTTGTTGTTGATGGTGTCATTGAAGTTGTCTTTGGTGATTTCCTGAGGGGGCATGACCTCTCCTTACCCGTCCCTTGTCGCCAGGAACAACGGAGGCTGACCGTCCGCTATTTCATCTCACGACTCGTGGTCGTGGCATCGGTGAAAACGGACATTCAGTGCCATTCACACAAAGGCCCCTGGACGCCCGGAACCAGGGGAGTATCGTCCGCCGCCTCGGAGCCACAAGGAGGGGCCACGTGGCGCACCGGAGCATGCGACTCGTCGTCGCGTTCATCATTCTGGGGGCGCTGCCCCCGGTCGCCCGGGCCGCGGTGGGCGGCGGAAAAAGCGGGCCGAGCCTGATCTCGCTGGCGGTCGACGGCAGCGAGGCGGACGGCGCCAGCTTCACGCCGGCGATCAGCGCCGATGGCCGCTACGTGGCATTCACGTCGGCCGCCTCGACGCTGGTCTCGGGTGACAGCAATGGGGTGGAGGACGTGTTCGTCTTCGACCGGGTCACCCGCAGCACCGAGCGGGAGAGCCTCTCGTCGGCGGGGGAGCAGGGCAACGGCGACAGTTACGGCCCGGCCATCAGCTCCGACGGCCGCTACCTCGCCTTCACCTCGGCGGCGTCGAACCTGACGGCCGGCGACGCCAACTCGAACCTCGACATCTTCGTCCACGACCGCGTGGCCCACACCACCGTCCTGGCCAGCGTCGGGCCCCACGGGACCATGGGTGACGGGCCCAGCGTCGCCCCGTCGATCAGCGGCGACGGGCGGCTGGTGGCCTTCGAGTCCGACGCCGCCACCCTCGTGCCCGGCGACACCAACGGCACCGGCGACGTGTTCGTCCACGACGGGGTCACCGGGATGACCCGCCGCCTCAGCGTGGCCAGCAACGGGCAGCAGACCGAGAGCCCGAGCTTCGGGGCGGCGATCAGCGCCGACGGCCGGGCCGTGGCGTTCGAGTCGTTCTCCTCCCAGCTCCTCCCCGGCGACACCAACGGGGCGCTCGACGTCTTCGTGGCCGACGTTCCGACCGGCAACCTCGACCGGGTCAGCCTGTCCACCGACGGCGGGCAGGCCGACAACCGCAGCTACAGCCCGTCGATCAGCGCCGACGGGCGCATCGTGGCCTTCGCCTCCTTCGCCGACAACCTGGTCCCCGACGACACCAACGGCCTGCTCGACGTGTTCATCCGCCGTCGGGACCAGAAGACGACGACGCGGCTGTCGGTCGCGCCAGACGGTGCCGAGGCGGACGGGCTGAGCTTCGCCCCGGTCGTCTCGGCCGACGGGGCGCTGGTGGTGTTCTCGTCCGAGGCCGGCAACCTGGTCGCCGACGACTCGAACGGGGCGCGCGACGTGTTCGTGGCCTCGACGACCTCGGGGGCGGTGAGCCGGCTCAGCCGCCCCGGGTCGGGCGGCAAGGGACAGGGCGACGGCCCGAGCCTCGGGCCGGTGGTGGACGCCTCGGGGGTGATGGTGGCCTTCGCCTCCTTCGCCACCAACCTGGTCCCCGGCGACACCAACGGGCAGTCGGACGTGTTCGTGACCCAGAGCCCGCCGCGCCCGGCGGCCCCCAAACCCGCCGCCGGCGGCCACAAGGGCCGCAGGTGACGGTCGCCCGGGCCGGACTGGTTCTGGTCCTGGCCAGCGCGCTCGTGGGGCCCGGCCGGGCGCCGGTCGCCCGGGCCGGGAGCACCTGCTTCGGTGCCCCCGTCACGATCATCGGGTCGGAGGGCGGCGACGCCATCCGCGGCACCAGCGGGCCCGACGTCATCGACGGCGAGGGCGGCGACGACGTGATCGACGGCGCCGGCGGCGACGACCGCATCTGCGGCGGCTCGGGCGACGACACGATCCAGGGCGGGCCCGGCACCGACCGCTGCGACGGCGGCCCGGGACACGACACGGCCGGCGGCTGCGAGTCGACGACGTCGATCCCGTAGCCGGGTGTTCGGGCCCCGCGGGCTGTGACAGGATCGCACCTTCGCGCCGCACGAGGGAGGTACGGGGGATGAAGACGAAGGCTGCCGTTCTGTGGGAGCTCGGAAAGAACTGGGAGGTCGTCGAGCTGGACCTCGACCCTCCGAAGCAGGGCGAGGTGCTCATCCGGTTCGTGGCCGCCGGTCTGTGCCACTCCGACGAGCACCTCCGCCATGGCGACATCGTCCCCCGCTTCCCGCTGGTCGGCGGGCACGAGGGCGCCGGCATCATCGAGGAGGTCGGGGCGGGGGTGAGCCGGGTGAAGGTCGGCGACCACGTCGTGTGCTCTTTCATCCCGTCCTGCGGATTCTGCCGCTGGTGCTCCACCGGCCAGCAGAACCTCTGCGACCTCGGCGCCACCATCCTCGAGGGATGCATGCCGGACGGGACGTTCCGGTTCCACAGCGGCGACAACGACCTCGGCGGCATGTGCATGCTGGGCACGTTCTCCCAGTGGGCGACGATCTCCGAGACGTCGTGCGTCAAGGTGGACGACGACTTCAACCTCGAGACGGCCGTCCTCGTCGGCTGCGGCGTCCCCACCGGGTGGGGCTCGGCCGTGTACGCCGCCGGGGTGGAGCCGGGCGACACGGTGGCCATCTACGGCATCGGCGGGATCGGCATCAACGCCGTGCAGGGGGCCAGGTGCGCCGGTGCCACCAACATCGTGGCCATCGACCCGCTGGCCAACAAGCGGGAGATGGCGGAGCAGCTGGGTGCCACCCATGCCGTGGCCAGCGCCGCCGAGGCCCAGGAGCTGGTCACGCAGCTGACCCGGGGCGTGGGCGCCGACAAGTCGATCGTGACCGTCGACGTCGTCGACGAGGACGTGGTCCAGGCCGGCTTCGACGTCATCCGCAAGGGCGGCACCGAGGTCATCACCGGCCTCGCCGACCCGATGAAGCAGACCGTCCACCTGTCCGGAGCGGTGATGACCCTGTTCCAGAAGACGGTGAAGGGCACGCTCTTCGGCGGCGCCAACCCGATGCGCGACATCACCAAGATGCTCGACCTCTACCGGTCGGGCCAGATCAAGCTCGACGAGCTCGTCACGAAGAAGTACACGCTCGACCAGGTCAACGAGGGCTACGACGACCTGCTGGCGGGCAAGAACATCCGGGGCATCATCGTCCACGACCACTAGGCCGTCCCTCTGAGCGAGCAACCCATCGGCACGAGAACCCCGGCGACGCCGCCGGGGTTCTCGGCATCCGACCTCATCGATCGCATCGAGGCCCGCACCGTCGGGCTGCGCCGCCCCAGCGAGGTCCTCGTCACCGCTTTGCGGACCGGGCGCCACGTCATCCTCGAAGGTCCCCCCGGGGTGGGGAAGTCGACCCTCCTCCGGGTCGTGGCCACCGCCGGCGGCTGGGCGATGGAGTTCGTCGAGGGCAACGCCGAGCTGACGCCGGCCCGCCTCGTCGGCGCCCACGACCCGGCGCTGGTCCTGGAGCGGGGCTACCTGCCGGAGGCCTTCACCGAAGGGCCGCTGGTGTCGGCCATGCGCCATGGCGCCCTGCTCTACATCGAAGAGCTCAACCGGGTTCCGGAAGAGACCCTCAACGTGCTCATCACCGCCCTCGCCGAAGGGGAGATCCACGTTCCCCGGGTGGGGCACATCCCCGCCTCGCCGCAGTTCCGGCTCATCGCGGCCATGAACCCGTTCGACGCCGTCGGCACGGCCCGGGTCGGCCAGGCCATCTACGACCGCATGTGCCGCATCGCCCTCGGCTACCAGGACCGGGCCGGCGAGGAGCGGATCGTGGAGCAGGTGACGGGGCTCGACGGCGAGCTGAACGAGGTCGCCGTGGGCCTGGCCCGGGCGACCCGGACCCACGAAGCGCTGCGGACAGGGTCGTCGGTCCGGGGCGCGATCGACATGGTGCTGCTGGCCCGGGGCCTCGAGGAGCTGCGGGGTGGGCCGAGCTTCGAGTCGCTCCTCGATGCCGCCCTCGCCGCCTTCTCCGGCCGTATCCGGGTGGAGGAGGGCCGGACCGAGACCCCCGAGGACATCGTCGCCGCTCTCCTCGCCCAGGTGCTGGAGGAGCGCCAACCAAAAAAAGCGGCTGACCCGGCGCCGGCCTCCTCGCAGGAGCGGTCGACGGCGGGTCACCCCGGCCAGGCCCAGCCGCTGGAGGGGCAGGCGGCCCGCGACGCCGTCCGGGAGGCGGGCCGGCGGACCACGAGCCGGGACGAGCTGGCCCGGCGCCACCCTGAGCTCCTCAACGTTTCGCCCGAGGTCGGCCAGCTCGACGAGGACGCGCTGGAGGCGCTGCTCGGTCAGGACAGCACCACCGCCCTGGCCCTGCTGAGCGACCTGGCCGTCGCCACCGACGCCCAGGTCCGGGCTCGGGCCCGGCTGGTGGCGGCCAAGGTCTTCGTCCGGATGGCCCGCCAGGGACAGCCCGCCCGCCGGGGGCTGCGCCGACTCACGACGGTCCGGGGCGGCGACGGCGACCTCGACCTCGACCGGACGCTCGGCCGGACGGGCGGGCTCCGCCCCCGCCAGCCGGAGGACCTTGTCGTGCGCCGGTGGGGAGCGGCGCAGCGGGCCATCTGCCTGCTGGTCGACCGCAGCGGCTCCATGCAGGGCGAAGCGGTGGCCATGGCCGCGCTGGCGGCGGCCGCGGTGGTGATCGCCGGCGGCGAGTACTCGGACTGCAGCGTGGTGGCCTTCTCCGACCGTCCGATCGTGCTCCAGAGCCAGGGTCAGCGCCG
>JAUZEY010000077.1 GCA_030838785.1 Actinomycetota bacterium
CCGCCGTCCAGGACGAACCGGCGCAGCGCCTCCAGCGGCGGCAGGAGGGCGGGGTCGACGAGGCCCCACCGGGCCGCCTCGGCCTGAAGGAGAGCGTCGATACGGGCCTCCACGGCCGGCGCCACCGTCGACAGGCTGGGCGGGACGCCGGCGCGCAACCTCACGCCGGGCCGCAGTAATTGCCGGCCTGGATGGTCTTGGCCTTGCCAGCGTCGGTGAGGGCGTCGAGCTGACCGATGACGATGCCCTTGGCGAGGGTGATGGTGAATCCGGGCCCCTGCTCGCCGCGGTTCTGGGCGTAGTCGGCGCCGTAGGCGGTCTTGAGGGCGGCGACGGTCGAACCGACCGTGATGCCCTTCTCCGTCTTGAACGGCAGGGCACCGGTCCCGGCCGGCCCCAGGAACCAACCGGCGAAGCCCGCCCTCCCCGCACCCGACGAGGAGACGACCTCGTTGACGAGGGCCTGGAAGTTGGCCCAGGTGAGCCGCCGGGTGGCCCCGCAGGCCTGGCCCGCCGGCAGGGGAGTGTTCTTCTCCGGCGTCCCCAGCGCCTGGATCAGGAGGTTGATCGTCCGGGCGGAGTTCGTGCCGAAGGGGAGTCCGGCTCCGAGCCCGTCGGGGGCGAGGACGATCGAGTCCTTGGTCAGCGGCACGGTCGTCGTCGTCGACTCGGTCGGGGCCGTGGTCGGCGCCAACGTGCTCGTCGTGGCCGCCTCCTTCTTGCCTTTTGAGCAGCCGGCGGCGGTCAGCAGCACGACGGACAGCACGACGAGGGCGGCCCGGCGCAGGCGCATGGCAGTCATGGCCGCGCAGAGTAGTCAGTGGGCGCCGGTGGCGTCGGTCAACGGGCCGGAGGCACCGGTAGCCTGCGGCCGGATGGTCCGTTTCCTCAGCCCCGAGTGGATCGCCGCCCTCGACGTCGCGGCCGGGGAAGCGACGGTGCCGGCCGGCGTCCGGCTGACGATCCAGCAGGTCGTGACCGACGACGACGACGGCGGCGGCGGCGGCGGCGTCCGCTACCACCTGGTATTCGACGGCGGTCGCATCCGGGTCCATCCCGGGGAGGCGGAGCGGGCGGACCTCACCCTGGTCCAGACCCGGGAGGTGGCGGCCGCCTTCAGCCGGGGCGAGCTCAACGCCCAACAGGCCCTCGAGGCCGGCCGCCTGAAGCTCCGGGGCGACATCGGGCACCTGGCCCGGGAGGGCAAGGCGCTCACGGCCGTGGCCGACGTCTTCGCCGCCGTACGGGTGGCCACGACGTACTGAGAGGTGTCGTCAGAAAAGGGGCGCCCCCCGGCCCTGGGTGAGGGGCCGGGGGGCTGGGGGAGGGCCGCTGGGGGGAACGGACTTCCAACCTGAACAACGGTGCAACCGGGCATGAATGACGCGCTTCGGGGCATTTTCCTGCAATTGTTTTTGACTTCGGGGGGCACTTGGGGGGCGGAGCCCCCCAAGTGTCATGATGAGGCCCTTTCGCGACGGCGATGACCTGACCTCCCGGGGGGTGGTGCCAGTGCGGGTATCCATGACCGTGAACGGCTCGACGCAGGAGAACGACGTCGAACCCCGGTTGCTGCTCGTGTTCTACCTGCGGGAGGTGCTGGGCCTGACCGGCACCAAGGTCGGCTGCGACACGACCTCCTGCGGGGCCTGCACCGTGCTCCTCGGCGGCGAGTCGGTGAAGAGCTGCACGATGTTCGCCGTGCAGGCCGACGGGGCCGACATCATGACCATCGAGGGCCTGGCCACCGACGGCGAGTTCCACCGGGTCCAACAGGCCTTCCATGAGAACCACGGCCTCCAGTGCGGCTACTGCACCGCGGGGATGGTCATGGCGGCGGTCTCCCTGCTCGAGGAGCACCCGAACCCGTCCGAGACGGACGTGCGGGAGGGTCTCGAGGGGAACCTGTGCCGTTGCACCGGCTACCACAACATCGTGAAGTCGGTTCTGGCCGCCGCCGAGTCAGGGAGGTGAGCCGATGACGACCGTGCTCGGCACCCGCCTCCTCCGCAAGGAAGACGCCGAGATCCTCTCCGGCGAAGCGAAGTACGTCGACGACCTCGCCATCCCCGGAGCGCTGTGGCTGGCCGTGGTGCGCAGCCCCCACGCCCGGGCTCGGATCCGCTCCATCGACGCGTCGGCGGCCCGGGCGGCCGACGGCGTCGTCGCCGTCTATACCGGCGAGGACCTGATGGGGGAGTGGGCCGGTCCGCTCCCGGTGGCGCTGACCGCGACGCCGGACATGAAGGTCCCGGCCCACTACCCGCTCAGCACCGGGTCGGTGAACTACGTCGGCGAGGCGGTGGCCGTCGTCGTGGCCCGGTCCCGCCAGCAAGCGGTCGACGCCCTCGAGGACGTCACCGTGGAGTACGACCCACTGCCGGCCGTGGTCGACCTCGAGGACTCCCTGTCGGACCGGATCGTGATCCACGAGGACCTCGGCACCAACGCCTCCTACACCTGGCCCTGCCAGCCCGACGAGGCCGCCGTCGACGCCGCCTTCGCCGCCGCCGTCCACACGGTGAAGGAGCGGTTCATCCAACAGCGCCTCATCCCGTCGGCCATGGAGCCCCGGGGGGCCTGCGCCGTGCCCGCGCCCTTCGGCGGGGACTTCACCCTCTACACCTCCACCCAGATCCCCCACATCCTCCGGGTCCTCCTGGCCCTCACGCTCGGGATCTCCGAGGCCAAGATCCGCATCGTCGCCCCCGCGGTCGGCGGGGGGTTCGGGGCCAAGCTCAACATCTACCCCGAAGAGGTCCTCTGCCTGGCCCTCGCCCGCAAGCTGAAGAAGCCCGTCCGGTGGACCGAGGAGCGGACCGAGAACAGCCAGGCCAGCATCCACGGCCGGGGCCAGGTCCAGAACATCGAACTGGCGGCCGACGCCGACGGCAAGGTCACCGCGGTGCGGGTCCGCCTCATCGGCGACATGGGGGCCTACTTCCGGCTCCTCACGCCGGCCATCCCGATCCTCGGCGGGTTCCTTTACCACGGCGTGTACGACATCCCGAACTACTCCTTCGCCTGCACGTCCGTCTTCACCAACCTGAACCCGACCGACGCCTACCGGGGGGCCGGTCGGCCGGAGGCGAGCTACGCCATCGAGCGGGCCATGGACAGCCTGGCGGCCCAGATGGGGAAGGACCCGGCCGAGATCCGCCGGATCAACTTCATCCCCAAGTTCGACAACGGCCACGTGACGGCGGCCGGGTTGCAGTTCGACTCCGGCGACTACGAGCCGGCCCTCGACAAGGCGCTCGAGATCGTCGGCTACGAGATGCTCCGCAAGGAGCAGAAGACGCGCCGGGAGTCGGGGTCGACCACGCACCTCGGCATCGGACTGTCCTCCTACATGGAGATCTGCGGTCTCGCCCCGTCCCGCATCATGGCCGCCCTCGGGGCGGTCGCCGGCGGCTGGGAGTCGGCCACCGTGCGGCTCCTGCCGACCGGCAAGGTCGAGGTGGTGACCGGGACGACGCCCCACGGCCAGGCCCACGAGACGTCGTGGTCGATGATCGTGGCCGACAAGCTCGGTGTGTCGCCCGACGACGTCGAGGTCCTGCACTCCGACACGGCCATCTCGCCCCACGGGCTCGACACCTACGGGTCGCGCTCCCTGGCGGTGGGAGGCACGGCCGTGGCGCTGGGCTGCGACAAGATCATCGCCAAGGCCCGGGCCATCGCCGCCCATCAGATGGAGGTGGCCGAGGGCGACCTCGAGTTCGCCAACTCGACGTTCTCGGTGAAGGGTTCGCCCGAGAAAGCGATGCCCCTGGCCGGAGTGGCCTTCGCCGCCTTCCAGGCCCACAACCTGCCCGACGGCATGGAGCCGAACCTCACCGCCGAGACGTCCTACGACCCGCCCAACTTCACGTTCCCGTTCGGCACCCACGTCTGCGTGCT
>JAUZEY010000089.1 GCA_030838785.1 Actinomycetota bacterium
GTGGTGGGCGTGGCGGATCCGGTACAGCAGCGGGTCGCGCATCTTCATGTTCGACGCCGCCAGGTCGATCCGCGCCCGCAACACGCACGCCCCGTCCTCGAACTCCCCGGCCCGCATCCGGGCGAACAGGTCGAGGTTCTCCCCCACGGTGCGGTCCCGGGAGGGCGACGGGCGCCCGGCCTCCGACAGACTGCCTCGGTAGGCCCGGATCTCATCGTCGCTCAGATCGTCGACGTAGGCATCACCGTTGCGGATCAGCACCTGGGCCAGTTCGTACATCTCCTCGAAGTAGTCGGAGGCGTAGAGGGCGGCGTCGCCGTAGGAGAAGCCGAGCCACTCGACGTCGGCGCAGATCGAGTCGACGTACTCGACGTCCTCCTTCTCCGGGTTGGTGTCGTCGAAGCGGAGGTTGCAGCGCCCGCCGTACTGCTCGGCCAGCCCGAAGTTGAGACAGATCGACTTGGCGTGGCCGATGTGGAGGTAGCCGTTGGGCTCCGGCGGGAAGCGCGTCAGCACCTTGCCGGCGTACTTCCCGGTGCGGTTGTCCTCGTCGATGATGTCGCGGATGAAGTCGGAGCGGGCCGGCTCCGGGCGCGGGTCGCTGGTCACGATCCGTCACTGTACCGACGCCCGGCCCGGCCCGATCCCCTTCGGCGGCCGCCGCGAAACGGGGCCGCCGTTCAGGCGGGAGGGGTCATACGGAGCTGGTCGAACAGGAAGGCGTAATAGTCGGTGTACTTGGCCACTGCGCTGCTGACGAGGTCGGCGCCGCCGTGGCCGGCGTGGGCCTCGATCCGGAGCAGGACGGGGCCGCCGGTGCTGGCCGCCTGCAGGGCGGCGGTCATCTTCCGGGCGTGGAGCGGGTCGACGCGGTCGTCGGAGTCGGAGGAGGCCATGAGGACGGCCGGGTAGGCCGTGCCCGGCGTGACGTGGTGGTAGGGCGAGTAGGCGTACAGCCAGCCGAAGTCGTCCTTGTTGTCGGCCGAGCCGTACTCCGACACCCACGTCTGCCCGCTCCCGAAACGGTGGTAGCGGACCATGTCGAGGAGCGGCACCTCGCAGATCACGGCCTTGAACAGGCCGGGGCGCTGGGTGAGGGCCGCCCCGACCAGAAGGCCGCCGTTGGAGCCGCCCTGGATGGCGAGGCGCTCCGGCTTCGTCCACCCCTCCTTGACGAGGTAGTCGCCGGCGGCCTCGAAGTCGTCGAAGACGTTCTGCTTCTTCCCCAGCGCCCCGGCGCGATGCCAGTCCTCGCCGTACTCGCCGCCGCCCCGGAGGTTGGCCACGGCATAGCCGCCGCCCGCCTCCAGCCAGGGGTAGAAGCGGGCCGAGAACGCCGGCTCCAGGTTGATCCCGAACCCGCCGTAGCCGTAGAGGAGGAACGGCGTCGACCCGTCCTTCGGGGCGTCGGTGCGATGCACCAGAAACATGGGGATCTTCGTCCCGTCCTTCGACGGATAGAAGACCTGTTCCACGGTGTAGGGCTTCGGGTCGACGGGGACGTCGCGCTTCGCCCACGGCCAGCTGGCGCCGGTGCCGACGGAGATCCGCCGGATCTCGGGCGGCTGGGTGAAGGAGCTGAAGTCGTAGAAGGCCTCGTCGCGGTCGGGCTCACCGACGATCCCGCTCGACGAGCCGACCCCGGGGAGCTTCACGGTGCGGACGGGTTTCCCTTCCAGCGTGCGGATCTCGAGCTCGCTGGCGGCGTTGCGGAGGTAGGACAGCACGAGGTGGCCCCCGACCACCGAGGCCCCCTGCAGGACGGCGTCGGGGGCCTCGGGCACCAGCTCGGTCCAGTCCTTGCGGTCGGCGTGGGACGGGTCGGTCGACAGCACCCGGTAGCGGGAGGCGCCGTCGTCGGTCATGACGTAGAACCGGTCCTTCCAGGCCCAGACCGAGAAGTGGGCCGGCACGCCGGCCACGAGCGTCTTCCAGGCGCTCCCCGGCACCCGCCGGTCCTGGTAGTAGACGTCGTTCTGGCTCTCGGTGCTGACGAAGGCGAACAGCCAGTGCCCGTCGCGGGAGATGCTGGGGCCGATGAACTTCCCGGGGTCGCCCGTGGCCTCCCGGACGACGGGATCCTTCGCCGGGTCGGTGCCGAGGGCGTGGTAGCGGATGTCGGCGTGGCCGGGGCGCTCCGCGGTCGGGACCAGTGGGTCGGTGGGCAGCCGGGTGTAGTAGAAGCCGTCGCCGTTCGGCGTCCACTCCGGGGTGGCGTACTTGGCGCCGTCGATGCGGTCCCGGTCGCTGACCTTCCCCGTCGCCACGTCCTTCACGTAGAGGGTGGCCTCGTCGGCGTTGTTCTCCCGCAGCGAGTAGGCCAGCGTTCGGCCGTCGTGCGTCGGGACCCACTCGCCGAGCGACGTCGACCCGTCCTTGGAGAGGGCGTTGGGGTCGACGAGCGGGTGGTCGACACCGTCCGTCTCGCTCCGCCAGTAGAGGACGGCCTTCTCCTGGTCGGCCTTGCGGTGGGAGAAGAACAGGCGGGAGCCGGCCCGCTGCGGCACGCCGACGGCGTCGACGTAGGCGACGTCGTGGAGCCGCTTCGCCAGCCGGTCACGCCCGGCCAGCCCGTCGAGCCGGCTGCGGGCGAAGTCGTTCTGGCTCTTGGCCCAGCTCTGAACCTCCGGCGCGGCGCCGTCCTCCAGCCACCGGTAGGGGTCGTGGACCTCGGTGCCGTGGAGGTTCTCCACGACGTCGTCGACCCGGGTGGGCGGGTAGGCCGGACGGGGCGCAGGATCGGCCCGGGCCGGCGCCGGCCCGGCCCCGGCGGGCGCCAGCCCGGCCAGGGCCGTCACGAGCAGGAGGATCGGGAGCCGTCGCATGCCCTGATCCTTGCAGCCCGGCCCCGCCCGGTCGCAACCGAATTTCGACGGTCTCAGGTCATGCACAGGGCCGAGGGCGGCCGGGGCTCGGCGGCGGCCGGCGGCCGGAAAGATTCCCGGGAACCGCGGCGGTGCCGCCGCCGTCCCATCGGGCATGACGCTCCGAGCCGCCCCCGCCCTCCTCGCCGCCGCAGTGCTGCTCACGTCCTGCGCCGGCCCCTCCCCCTCGTCGGGCCGAACGGCGGCTCCCCCGCCCGCCGGCGGGACCGCGGCGTCGACGGCCGCCCCCGCCCCGGCCGACCCCGGCGGGCGCTGGCTCGGCGGCGACGCCGACCACGTCTGGAACGGCGGCGGCGCCACCGGCGCGGCCGCGGGCGAGAAGTCGGCGGCCTCCACGACCTCGGCCGGCGGCGGGGTCGCGGCCGCGGCACCGGCCCCCGGGGTGGCCCCCGACGTCGCCCTGTCCCGGGGCGCGAACCCCGGCGTGCCCGGCGACGTCATCGCCCCCCCGACCCGCTCCGGCCCGGGGCTGCGGGCCGGCAGCGTCGACGACAACGCCGCCTTCGCCGACTACCTGAAGTACCGCGACGAGTTCCGGCGCCTCGGCATCACCGTCCACGACGTCGACGTGTCGGTCCGCCATGTCGTCACCGTCGTCGACGACGCCGGCAAGCCCCTGCTGGGCGCCACCGTCACCGCCGGCGACCAGCAGGTCCGCACCGGATCCGACGGCCGGGCCCTCCTCTTCGGCGACGTGCGGGGCGCGTCCGTCCGCTGGGGCGCCGCCTCGGCCGACGCCGACTTCGCCCAGGACGGCGGACGGGAGCACCGCATCGCCCTCCCCGTCCACCGCAGCGCCGAACGGGCCAAGCTCGACGTCCTGTTCCTGATCGACACCACCGGTTCGATGGGCGACGAGATCGGCCGGCTGAAGGACAGCGTCCGGTCGGTGGCGGAGCGCATCTCGACCCTTCCGGCCAATGCCGACCTCCGGCTCGGCATGACCCTCTACCGCGACCGGGGCGACCTGTTCGTCACCCGCACGTTCGACTTCACCTCCAGCGTCGACGTGTTCAAGACGGCGCTGGCCGAGGTGCAGGCGGCCGGCGGCGGCGACACCCCCGAGGACCTCGACGCCGGGCTGCACCAGGCCGTGACCGCCCCCTCCTGGCGGGGCGACGACACCGTCAAGCTGGTCTTCCTCGTCGCCGACGCCCCGCCCCACCTCGACTACCAGGACGGCGCCGACTACGCCGCCGACGTCCGGGTCGCCGCCCGCCGGGGCATCAAGATCATGCCGATCGCCTCGTCGGGGCTCGACGACCAGGGCGAGTACATCTTCCGCCAGCTGGCCCAGATCACCATGGGCCGCTTCACGTTCCTGACCTACGGCGCCGACGGCGTCTCCCCCGGCGACCACACCGACCACCACGTCTCCGACTACGCCGTCCTCGCCCTCGACGACCTGGTCGTGCGCCTGGTGTCCGACGAGCTGCGGCCCCTGTCCGACGGGGGCCAGTAGCTCAAGGTGCCCGAGGGGACCTCCTAAATCCCCCTTAAGGGGGAGGGATCGGACACCGGGACGAAGAAGCGACCCGTCATGTACCGACACCCCCGAGCCGACCACCCAGGGTTTGCCAAGCCGGCGCAGAAGCGGCCTGTGCGGGCCGGCGTGCGCCGCTTCCGCGTCCTCGTCGTCGATCGTGACGAGGACCGGCGCGACCTGACCTGTGTGGAGCTGTCCGTCCTCGGCCACCGGGCCGAGGAGGCGTGGGACACCCGGCAGGCGCTCGTCGCCCTCGCCTCCGAGGCCTTCGACGTCGTCATTGTCGACGACCAGACGCCGGGCTTCGACCTGCTCGAGGTCACCGAGTTCCTCCTCGCCGCCACGCAGCCGACCCGGCGCCGCCCGGCCGTGGTCGTGATCTCGGCCGACCTCGACCTGCGCCGCCGCATCGCCCTCCTCCAGGCCGGCGTCATCGAGGTCGTGAGCCGCCCCTTGAGCCTCGCCCCGCTCCACGGCGTCCTGACCCGCATCCACCGGACGCTCTGACCTCCGGGCAACTCAGTCCTCCGGGCAACTCAGTGGGCGACGGCCCCCGGGGCCAGCGTGACCCAGTGCCGGGGTAGGGCCCCCGGGGTCCCGGCCGGCGGTCCCTTCCGGAAGACCAGGACCCAGTCGATGAGGATGATGCCGCCCCGGCCGTTGCGGGGGAACTTCATGTAGTGGCGCCGGATCCGATAGCCGAAGGCCCGCTCCAGGGTGAGGCCGGCGGCGGCGGCGAGGCCGATCAGCGCGTCGTGGAGCGGCACCATGTCGACGAGGGTCTGGCTGTTGCCGACGACGAAGGCGTAGCGGGCGCCGGGGCGGAGCACCCGGGCCGCCTCGGAGAAGTGGTGCTCCATCAGGGTGAAGTAGGTCGCGGCCGCCGCCCGCCGGGCCGGGGGCATGGCGTCGAGGGTCACGGAGCCGGCCAGGCTCGGCGGCAGGCCGAACCGATCCAATGGGTTCTTGGCCCCGATCGGCCGGCGCCGCAGGGCGTTGAAGCTCTTCCGGTCGGGGACGCCGAGCAGCGGGCCGAGCCAGAAGTACTCCAGCATCATGTTGTAGGGGTAGTCGACCGAGTCGAGGTACGGCGGCGAGGTGACGGCGAGGTCGACCGTCTCCGGCCCGAGCCCGAGCCGGGTGGCGTCAGCGTCGTCGGGGATGACCGCCACGGATTCGCTGTGGCGCTTGCGGTTGAGGTCGGCCAGGCCGTCGACGGCCCGGCGCAGGAACCGGTCGAAGGTGGCCGGCACGGCCGGGGCAGTCTTCGCCAGGGTGCCGGACACGTAGGTCTTCTGGGACTGGTCGTCGGCGTTCGACACCCACCGCAGGGTCGAGCTGAACACGACGAGGAGGAAGGCCCGTTCGTCGTCGCTGCAGTCGAGGGCCAGGATCGTGTCCCGCAGCGACTGCACCCACCCCCACTGGGCGGGCCCGAACCAGTGGCCGAATCGGGCGACGTCGGGCATCGGCCGCTCCAGCGTGGCGGACGGGGCGCGCCACCGGGCGCTGAGCTCGCCGGCCAGCGCCGTGATCCGCTCGTGGTCGACGGCCGTCACCTTGGCCCGGGCGATGAACCGGGCCAGCGGGTCGACGTCGACGCCGATGCTGGTGCCGCCCCGCAGGACGGCCTCGACCAGCGTCGTGCCCGAGCCCAGGAACGGGTCGAGCACCACACTCGTCCGGGAGCCGAACGTGTCGAGCGCCCAGGCCGGCACCTGGGGCACGAACTTGGCCGCGAAGCGGTGCAGGCCGTGGGTGAAGCCTGTCGTGCTGGTCGACAGGCTGAGGGCGAAGAGCTGGCCGTGCTCGATGTCGGCCAGCGGCGGGAAGGCCTCGACCTCGTCGAAGCGGACGGTGTCGATGGCCGCCGGCCGCCGCCCGGTCACGCGAGGACCACGATGCTCTCCCGCATCCACGCTTCAAGGCCCTGCAACGAGCGGCGCTGCTGCGGGGCGACCGTGAGATGGCGGACGGGCACCACCGACGCCTGGCCGAATCCGGCCTCGAGGCCGACCCTGGCGACGAGCGAGTCGGTGGGGATGATGACACCGCCGTAGGCGGAGTTGCCGACGACGACACAGCAGCGGCCATCCGGGACGAGGACCCGCCGGCAGTGCCGGAGGACGGCGGCCATGTCGCTGAAATAGCCCCGGAGGAGGGCCCCCACCCGCTGGCGGGCGGCGTAGCAGTCGGGGTCGATCAGCCCGATCAGGGCGTCGAGCTCCGGGCGGCGCTCGACCGGCCGGTCCAGCGCCGCGCCGAGGTGGGAGCGCAGCGACCGTTTGCGGAGGGCGGCCAGCTCGCCGTAGCTGTCGACGAACCCGCCGAACCACAGCTCGACCTTCTGCGACTCGAAGTAGTCGAACCGGTTGGCGTACGGCGGCGAGAACAGCACCGAGTCGAAGGAACGTCGCTCCAGCTGGCCGAGCACGTCGAGCGAGTTTCCCTCGATGACCCGCTGGGCGCCCCAGTTGCCGTGCTGCCAGGCCGGGACGTCGTCGAGCATGGCGGCCAGCTGGCCGGTGAACGCGGCGCGGACGAAGGCCCGCTGGTCGGCGCCGAACCGTTCGAGCTGCCACCGGCCGTCGGGGCGGGCGACGTACCCGCCCGTCCGCCGCTGCCGGTTGCGGTACTTGATGCCGTTGCCCTCCTTGAAGTAGCTCCCGACGTCCTGGAGGATGGCCAGCCAGGCCAGCAGCAGGAAGTGGCGCTGCTCCTTGGAGGCGGCCCGTTCCTCGATGACGGTCCGGAGCCGCAGGAGCTCGTCGAGGACGTCGGGCTCGAACACCTTCCCCGCGATCCTCAAGCCCGGGACAGGCCACGGTTCGGCGGGTGGGAGCTCCCCTTCGTAACGACGCAGGAAGGCGGTGACATCGCTGACGTCGGCCGCGGCGAGCGGCGAGACCTTGACCCGGGCGACGAACGCGGCCAGCGGGTTGACGTCGATCCCCACCGACGAGCGGCCCTGCCGGGCCGCGCCGACCATGATCGACCCCGACCCGCAGAACGGGTCGAGGATGCGCCGCCCGAGCGCCAGTTCGTCGATGAGCTCCGGGGAGAACCCTTCCCGGTACCGGAACCACCGGTGGATCGGACGCCCGCCTCCGCCGCCCCAGTGGACGAGCCCGCCCAGCTCCGGCCGGCCCGGCGCCACCAGATCGCCGTCGACGCTGGCCAGGATGTCGTTCACCGCCGCTGACCCTACCGTCGCCCGGTTTCCCCCGGGGTGACCGACCGGAACCTGCGTTCTTTTCGGACACCCGTCTGTCCGAAAAGAACGCAGGTTCCGAGGAGCGCCGACTAGCTCAGTCGGGCGCGGAAGAGCACGCGCTTGAACGTGTAGAAGTAAGGGGACCGGTCGCCGAGCACTTCGAGTAGCCGGCCGCGATAGCGGTCGACGAACTGCCCGTACAGCTCGGGCGACAGACCGCGCTCGTAGCGCGTGAGCGTCGTCCCCTTCGTCCATTCGACGACTCCGGCGGTCGACGCCAGGTGGTGGCCGTAGACCTGAAGCCGGACGTGCTGGTCGGCGAAGCCGAGCTCGTCGAGCAGCGTGGCGTACGCCTCGGGCGGGAGAACGGGGGTCGCCTGGTCCCCCAGCTGGTCGTCGGGCAGGGCATCGCGGAACGGTGGCTCGTGGGCGATCTCGAACGCCAGCGCGTGCGAGGGATGGTCACCGTTGGCCGGGACCTGGACGACGAGCTGCCCGCCTGGGCGCAACGCGTCGCGCAGCCGGCGCAGCAGACCCGGATGGTCCGGCACCCAGTGCAGCGCCGCATTGCTGCACACGACGTCGAACTCGTGGGCCGCCTCGAACCCCGCGATGTCGCCGAGCTCGAAGCGGAGGCCGGCGGTCTCGAGGGCCCGAGCCTGCTCGAGCATCGCCGCCGAGCTGTCGATGCCCACCGTCGTGGCGGCGCCCAGGTGGGCGTGGAGACGGGCGGTCAGCGCCCCGGTGCCGCAGCCGAGGTCGACGACCCGCTCCACGGGCCGGCCCGTCGGGGCAGGCTCGATCAGGGCCAGCAGGTCCTCGAAGGGACGGGCCCGCTCGGCTCCGAACTTGCCGTACTGGGCCGGGTTCCATGTGTCGGGCTCCGTCATGTTCTCCTTGTAGCAGACGGGGGCCGGGCCGGGGCCGGTAGCGTGCGCCCATGACGTCGCCCCCGCTCGAGGTCCGTGACCACGGTGACCTGCTCCGCTTCTCGTTCGACGACGTGGTCAGGTACAGCGGACGGAGTTCGATCGGCGGAGTCGCGCACGGCTTCAAGGTCATGGAGCGGGCGCTGCCCCTGCTCGACGGTGGAGCAGCGCCGGACCGGGTCGACATCACCATCGTGTCCGCCTTCGGGGGCGGCGGTGCCCGGGACGCGTTCGAGATGGTCACCAGGGCGGTGACGGGCGGCCGTTTCCGCGTCGATGCCGACCTCGCCCCCGACGGGCCGCCGAGCCCGATGGGGCGGTACGTCTTCCGCTTCTCCCATCGGACGGGCGCGCTCGTGCAGCTCACGCTTCGGCCCGGCCTCGTCCTCGACGAGTTCATCGACCTCGCGGCCCGGGGCCCAAAGAACCCGGCCGAGGAGCAGCGCTTGGCCGACCTGAAGCAGCAGATGGCCGACCTCCTGATGAGCCTGCCGGCGGCGGAGGTCTACGACGCCGAGATGCTCCAGCCCTGACGCCCCGTCCGACACCCTCCGAAATACGGACGTGTTGGACGGGGTGAGAGGCTGAGGAGGCGACGATGACAACCAGGCCCGACGATGCCGGCCCGTTCCACGAGGGCGAGCTCGCCCTCCAGCGGGCGACGGGCGAGCGCGACACCGGGGCGGCCATCGGGCGGATCATCGTCGACCGGGTCATCCCCCACGCCGTCGGCTTCATCGCCCGCCAGGAGCTGGCCGTCATGGCCACCGTCGACGGCG
>JAUZEY010000131.1 GCA_030838785.1 Actinomycetota bacterium
CCCAGCCCGTCGGGTTGATCGACTGGGCCCGCCTCGGCACCCTCACGTTCGAATCGCCTGATGTCGAAGCCTTCCCCTGCCTTGGGCTGGCCTATCGGGCCGCCACCGCCGGCGGGGACGCTCCCACCACTCTCAACGCCGCCAACGAGGTCGCCGTCGCCGCCTTCCTGAACGGCCGCCTTCCGTGGCGGGGGATCGCTGATGTGGTTGCTGAGGTTCTCGAGGACCATGAGGCCGGGAAGGTCTCCACCATCGAGGACGTTGTCGAATCCGATGGCCGGGCGCGCCGCCGCGCCGCCGCGGCCGTGGACCGGAGGAACGCCGCGTGAAGAGTCCCACCCCTGAAGAACTGGCCGAGAGCGAGGTCGCGACCAGCGCAGCCCCGGAGACCAACGGGCGGCAGGCGGCGGTCACCGCCCTGCTCCTCCTGGCCGGGATCGTCGTGTTGGCCTTCGCGCGGCCGCGGCTGGCCGGCACCATCGGGGTGCTGGTGGCCATCATCGCCATGATCATGCTCCACGAGCTCGGGCACTTCGTGATGGCCAAACGGGCCGGCATGAAGGTCACCGAGTTCTTCCTCGGCTTCGGGCCACGCCTGTGGTCGATCCGCAAGGGCGAGACGGAGTACGGCGTGAAAGCCATCCCGGCGGGCGGCTACGTCCGCATCATCGGGATGAGCAACCTCGACGTCGTCGACCCCGCCGACGAGGAGCGCACCTACCGGGCCAAGCCCTACCGCCACCGGCTCGGCGTGGCCGTGGCCGGTTCCACGATGCACTTCCTCATCGCCACCCTGCTCCTCTTCACCGTCTACGCCGCGGTGGGGATCCCCTCCGCCCGGCCGGTCATCGAACAGATCGTGCCCGACTCTCCGGCCCAGCACAGCGACTTCCGCGTCGGTGACCGGATCGTCGCCGTGAACGGGATGGCGGTGAAGAGCTGGGAGGACATTCCCCGCTACGTCCAGGCCCACGGGGAGGCCCAGCTGGTCTTCACCGTGATCCACAAGGGCACCAACGAGAGGCAGGACGTGACGCTCCGGCCCCGGGCGGAGACGGTGGACGGCAAGCAGGTCCCCCGCGTCGGAATCGGCCCCCAGCAGTTCCTCCAGACGAAGCCCATCCCGTCGGCCTTCAGCACGACGGTCACCGAAATGCCCAAGTTCATGTGGCAGACGATCAAGGCGCTCGGCGGGATCTTCTCGCCCAACGGCATCTCGAACTACGGGCACCTGCTGTCCGGCAAGGGCGGCGACAACAACAACCGGCTGCTCTCCCCGGTGGGGGCGGCCCGGGTGGCCGGCCAGGCCGTCGACAACGGCTGGGGCTCGGTGCTCATGTTCCTGTTCGCCATCAACATCTTCGTCGGGATCTTCAACATGGTTCCGCTCCTGCCCCTCGACGGGGGGCACGTGGCCATCGCCACCTACGAGAAGATCGCCTCCAAGGTGAAGAAGCGCCGGGTCCAGGTCGACGTCCAGCGCCTGATGCCGATCACCGCCGCCGTGCTAGCGGTCCTGGTGGTCATGGGTCTCTCCGCGCTCTACCTCGATATCTTCCGGCCCGTCTCGGGCCCATAGAGCCCGGCACCGCGGAATCTCCGCAGGCTCCGGACGGCTCCTCCGCGGCGGCCGTCCTACGCTGGACCGTGTGAATCCCCGCCGAGCCACCCGCCAGATCCACGTTGGCTCCGTCGCCGTCGGCGGCGGCGCGCCCGTCACCGTGCAGTCGATGACGACCACGAAGACGGCCGACGTCGACGGGACGCTGGCCCAGATCTACGCCCTGTCGGGAGCCGGCGCCGACATCGTCCGCTGCACCTGCAACGAGGAGGAAGCGGCCGAGGGGCTGGCCCGCATCGTGCCCCGCTCGCCCGTCCCCCTCATCGCCGACATCCACTTCCAGTACAAGCTGGCGCTGGCGGCAATGGAGGCCGGGGTGGCGGGCCTGCGGCTCAACCCCGGCAACATCCGCAAGGCCGACCACATCCGCACGGTGGCCCGGGAGGCCAAGGACCGGGGGCTCCCGATCCGCATCGGCGTAAACGCCGGCAGCCTCGACCCGGCGCTGTATGAGAAGTTCGGCGGAGCGACCCCCGAGGCGCTGGTGGCCAGCGCCACGCACGAGCTGGGCCTGTTCGAGGAGGTCGGCTTCACCGACGTGAAGATCTCGGTCAAGGCGTCGTCGGTGCCGCTGATGATCGACGCCTACCGGCTCCTGGCCGACACCGTCGACCACCCGCTCCACCTCGGGGTGACGGAGGCGGGGCCGCCGCCCAACGGGCTCATCAAGTCGACGGCCGGCATCGGCACCCTCCTGGCCGAGGGCATCGGTGACACCATCCGCTACTCGCTCACCGCCGATCCGGTCGAGGAGGCCCGGGCCGGTCGCAAGCTCCTCGAGGCTCTCGGCCTGCGGGAGCGCAAAGGCCTCGATCTGATTGCCTGTCCATCATGCGGGCGGGCCGAGGTCGACGTCATCCGCGTCGCGAAGGAGGCCGAAGCGGCGCTCGCGGAGCGCAACATCCCCCTCCAGGTGGCGGTGATGGGGTGCGTGGTCAACGGGCCCGGGGAGGCCCGGGAGGCCGACCTCGGTATCGCCGCCGGCCGGGGCAAAGGCCATCTGTTCGTGCGGGGCCAGGTCGTACGGGTCGTGCCCGAGGCCCAGATGGTCGACGCCCTCGTGGAGGAGGCCGAGCGCATCATGGCCGAGGGCATCGAGGCCCGCCTGGCCGACGCCGACGTGGGCGCCGAGGCCGAGGCGGAGGCGACCCGGGCGGCGCTGCTCGGCGAACAGGGCGACGACGCCAATGACGACGCCGTCCGCATCGCGAAGATCCGGGACATCGCCGGGTAGGGTCCCTCGCTATGCGGATGTCACGACTCTTCCTGCGGACCCTCCGGGACGACCCGTCCGACGCCGAGGTCGACAGTCACCGGCTGCTGGTCCGGGCCGGCTATATCCGCAAGGTGGCGGCCGGCATCTACTCCTGGCTCCCGCTCGGCCACCGGGTGCTGCGCCGGGTGGAGCAGATCGTGCGGGAGGAGATGGACGCCGCCGGCGCCCAGGAGCTGCTGCTCCCGATCATCCAGCCGCTCGAGCTGTGGCAGCGGACGGGCCGGGACAAGGCGTACGGGCCGCTCATGTTCAAGCTCACCGACCGCAAGGAGACCGGCTTCGCCCTGGCCCCCACGGCCGAAGAGGTCATCACGGCCACGGTGGCAGGGGAGTACGGCAGCTACCGCGACCTGCCGGTCAACCTCTACCAGTTCGGCTGGAAGTACCGCGACGAGCTCCGGCCCCGGTTCGGGCTGCTGCGCAGCCGCGAGTTCCTCATGAAGGACGCCTACTCGTTCGACGCCGACATCGAAGGCCTGAAGGTCAGTTACAAGCAGATGTACGACGCCTACCACCGCGTCTTCGAGCGGTGCGGGTTGTCGTTCCGGCCGGTCGAGGCCCAGGCGGGCGAGATCGGCGGCGACGTCAACCACGAGTTCATGGCCGTGGCGGCGGTGGGGGAGGACGACTTCGTCTGGTGCCGGAACTGCGACTACGCCGCCAACGTTGAGGCGGCTGTGCGGGCCGCGCCCGCCCCGACCGCGGTGGGCGACGGGCCGCAGCCCGACGCCATGGCCCCGGAGCACACCCCCGACCTGCCCGGTATCAAGGGCGTGGCCGAGTTCCTCAGCGTCGAACCGGGCCAGATGCTCAAGTGCATCGCCTTCGACGTCGACGGCGAGATGGGCCTCGCCCTCGTCCCGGGGGACCGCGAGGTCAACCCCTACGCACTGAATCGGGCGCTGGCCGGCCGCAAGGTACGCCTGTGGGACGACGCCGACTTCGACGCCCACCCCGACGTGCCCAAGGGCTACATCGGCCCCCACTTCCCGGGGGCGACGGTCCGCGTCGCCGATCCGGTCGTCGCCGTCTATACCGGCGATGGCTGGGTCACCGGGGCGAACACCGTCGACCACCACGTCCGCCACGCCCTCTTCGGACGGGACTTCGAGGTCGACAGCTTCGCCGACCTCGTCACGGTCGTGACCGGTGACCCCTGCCCCCGCTGCGGGGCGCCGCTGTCTGTCGACCGGGGCATCGAGGTCGGCCACACCTTCCAGCTCGGCACGAAGTACTCCGTGGCGCTGGGCGCCGAGTACACCGACGAGAAGGGCGCGCAGCACCCCATGGTGATGGGCTGCTACGGCATCGGCGTGTCACGGGTCGTGGCGGCGGTGGTGGAGGAGCACCATGACGATTCCGGGCTCACGTGGCCGGCGGCGCTGGCGCCCTTCGCCGTCCACCTCTTGAGCCTCCCGGGCAAGGGCGAGGCCGCCCCGGAGGTCCGGGCCGCCGCCGACCGCCTCTACGACGAGCTCCGGGCTGCCGGGGTCGAGGTCCTCTACGACGACCGCGACCAGAGTCCGGGCGTGAAGTTCGCCGACGCCGACCTGCTCGGCATGCCGACCCAGCTCGTGCTGGGGGCGAAGGGGCTCGCGCGGGGCGTGGTCGAACGGAAGGACCGCGGGAGCGGAGAGCGCGACGAGGTGGCCCTCGATGCCGTGGTGGGAGTAATCTCGGGGAGCTGACCGGGTACCGGTTGGAACCGGCCGGAAGCGGGCGCGTGCGCGCCCTGCTGGACTATATTGGTGGGTCACTCAGCCGAGCGGGAGCGGGACGTGGGCGTGAGCCCACGTTTTTTCTTGAGAGGACGAAGGAGGTGCGCGGTGGCTGACCAGAATGCGATATGGGCTGCCGCCGAGCCGGTCCTGTCGTCACTCGGTCTGGAGCTCGTCGACGTCGAGGTGGTCGGCTCGGGGCGCGCCCGCACGCTGCGCCTCACCGTCGACCGCGACGGCGGCATCGACCTCGACACGCTGGCCGAGGCCAACCGGCCGGTGTCCGCCGCCCTCGACGCCGTCGACGCGCTGTCCGGCCCCTACACCTTGGAGCTGTCGAGTCCCGGCCTCGAGCGCCCGCTGCGGCGCCCGGCCGAGTTCCGCCGCTTCGTCGGCACGACCGTCTCCGTCAAGACACTCGAAACCGTCTCCGGCGCCCGTCGCCACCGCGGCCTCCTCGTCGACGCCGACGATGGGGGCATCGCCCTCGAGGTCGAGGGCGAGCACCGGCGATTCCCCTACGGGGGGATAGCCTCGGCGCGCACCGTGTTCGAGTGGGGGCCGGCCCCGAAGCCCGTCGGCCCCCCCAAGCGGAGCGCCGACCGGAGCAGGGCCGAGAGGCCCGCCAAAGAGAGGTCGGTATGAACTTCGAGCTGATGGAGGCTCTTCGCGTCATCGAGCGGGAGAAGGGGATCAGCTTCGAGATCCTGCTCGGAGCCATCGCCGACTCGCTCGTCACCGCCTACAAGCGCATGCCCAACGCCGCCGAGGAGGCGCTGGTCGAGATCGACGCCGAGAGCGGCGAGATCCGGGTCGTGGCCCAGGATCTCGACGAGGACGGCAACGTCGTCCGGGAGTGGGACGACACGCCGGGCGACTTCGGTCGCATCGCGGCCCAGACGGCCAAGCAGGTCATCCTCCAGCGCATCCGCGAAGCGGAGCGGGAGATGAAGTACGAGGAGTACGCCGGCCGCGAGGGCGACATCGTCACCGGGATCATCCAGCAGTCCGACCACCGTTACACGCTGCTCGACCTCGGCAAGGTGGAAGCGCTGCTGCCCCAGGCGGAGCAGGTGCCGTACGAGCGCTACGAGCACGGCGCCCGGCTGAAGGCGTACATCGTCGAGGTGCGCCGCACGTCCAAGGGCCCTCAGATCGTGGTGTCGCGCACCCACCCCGGCCTCATCCTCCGGCTGTTCCAGCTCGAGGTGCCGGAGATCGTGGAGGGCGTCGTCGAGATCAAGGCCATCGCCCGGGAGCCGGGCCACCGCACCAAGATCGCGGTGGCGGCCAACGACCCCAACGTCGACCCGGTCGGGGCGTGCGTCGGCGCCCGCGGCTCGCGGGTGCGGATGGTCGTCAACGAGTTGCGGGGCGAGAAGGTCGACATCGTCCCCTACTCGCCCGACCCGGCTGAGTTCGTGATGAAGGCGCTGTCGCCGGCCAAGGTGAAGGAAGTCCGCATCGTCCCCGAGACGGGGACGGCTGAGGTTGTGGTGCCCGACTACCAGCTGTCGGTGGCCATCGGCAAGGAGGGCCAGAACGCCCGCCTCGCCGCCCGGCTCACCGGCTGGCGGGTCGACATCAAGAGCGAGTCGCAGCTCTTCGAAGAGGAGCAGAACCCGGTCGAGGAGGAGTGGGCCGCCGGGGAGTGGATCACCGACGAAGCCGGTCAGATGGTCTGGCAGCCGGCCGAAGGCGGGGAGGCCGTGTCCGCCTCCGACGCCGGCTGGGGCGAGGTCGAAGGCGTGGTCGCCGCCGCCACCACCGGTGCCCCGGACGCGGAAGAGAAGGAAGCGGAAGAGAAGATCGACGAGAACATCTCCGGGGACATCCCCGAACCTCCGGGCCTTTCGGTGGACACCATCGAAGCGCCGGGAACCGACGCGGGGGAGGTCGGGGCCGAGGCTCCGGCCGCCGCCAGCGTGGTCGCCGAGGCGGGTGAGGAGGGGAATGGCTGACGTCGCCGTTCGGTCCCGCACGCCGGAGCGCACCTGCATCGGCTGCCGGCGCAAGGCCGGTCAAGCCGGGTTGGTCCGCGTCGCCTGTCGCCCCGATGGATCGCTGGCCGTGGGCCGCTCGGCGCCGGGCCGCGGTGCCTGGCTCTGCGCCGGTTCGTCAGCCTGTATTGACGCTGCGCTGCGGCGCCGGGCCTTCGGCCGTGCGCTGCGCTGCGACCTCCCGGCGCATGAGTTGGAGCGGCTGCGTGGAAGACTGTTGAGTGAGGGCGAGAGCACCTCGAACGGCCCGACGGGCCGCGCATCGGAAGGGGTTGGCAGAACGTAGATGGCGAACAAGAGGATCCGGGTCTATGAGCTGGCACGAGAGCTCGGGCTGTCCAACAAGGAAGCCCTTGATCTCTGCGAACGCCTGCGGATCGGAGTGAAGAGCCACTCCTCGAGCATCGAGGACCCGCAGGCCGACCGTGTGCGCCGCCTCGCCGACGCCGAGGGACTCCGACGCCCCACCCAACCTGACGAGCCTGAACCGGCGGCCGCGACGGCCGGCGGGGCCGGCGGCGGTTCCGAAGCGCCGGTCGAGCCGGCTGCGCCTGCCCACCGCGTCATCCGCTCCACCGAGGGCGGCGTGCGGTTGGCACCACCGCGGCCTGACGCCCCGACGCCTCCGCCTCCTCCCCGGGCGCCGATGCCCGAGCGGGTACAGCCGATCCAGCCGGCTCCTGGCCCGATCGAAGCGCCCGCAGTCGAGCGCCCGGCCGCCGAGGTTCGGCCACCGGCCGAGGCTGCGCGCCCGGCGGCGGCCTCTGCTCCGCCGGCGCCGGCGGCTCCTCCGTCGACCGGTCCCGGTCCCGGTGCCGGCGCGCCCAGCCCCGGCCGTCCCGGCGGGGCGGTTGGTGGCGGTCCCGGCGGCCCTGGTGGTTCTGGCGGCGGCCGTTCCGGTGGTCCCGGTGGTCCTGGTGGCCGCGGCGGCCCCGGTGTTGGCGGTGGTCCCGGTGGCGGTGGTCCGGGTCTTGGCGGTGGTCCCAGTGGCGGTGGTCCCAGTGCCGGTGGTCCCAGTGCCGGTGGTCCCGGTGGCGGGGGTCCCAGTGGCGGTGCGCCCGGTGGCCCGGGCGATTCCGCTGACCGGCGCATTCCGCCGCCGCCTCCCCGCAGTATGTCCGGCAAGCCCATCCCGCCCCCGCCCGGCGCGCCTCGTACGGCCGGCCCCGGTGGCGGCGCGTCCGGTGGTCCCGGCGGGCCCCGGAGTGGTGGAGGTTTCCAGGGTCGCGGCGGTCCCGGCGGCGGTCCCGGCGGTGGCGGTGGCGGTGCCCCTCGCACCGGCAGCGGTCCCCCTCGTCCGGGTGGCGGTGGCTTTGCCCCCCGGGGTGGTCCGCCGCGTCCCGGCGGCGGTCCCGGTGGTGGCGGCGGTGGCTTCCCGGGACGTGGTGGTCCCGGTGGCGGTGGCGGTCCCGGCGGGGGCGGGTTCCCCGGCCGGCCCGGTGGCGGTGGCGGTCCCGGCGGCGGTTTCGCCGGTCGCGGCAGGCCCGGTCCGCAGCAGCGGCCCCGGCGCAAGAAGAAGCGCGGTCGCGGCGAAGAGCTGACACCGCATTCGTCGCCGAGCTACACCCCGGCGGACGCACCCGTACCTGAGGGCGAGATCGTCGTCCCCCGGCTGACCACCATCCAGGATCTGGCGCCCAAGCTGAACCGGACGCCGGCCGACATCGTCCGCCTGCTGATGATGGCGGGCGAGATGGTCACGGCCACCCAGTCGCTGCCCGACGAGATGATCGAGCTCATCGCCGAGGAGCTCGGCGCGACCGTGATCCTCGTCGAGCCCGGCATGGAAGCCGAGCTCGAGCTACAGAAGCTCTTCGACGACGATGACGACGACGAGGACGACTCGCTCCTCGAGCCGCGCCCGCCGGTCGTGACCGTCATGGGTCACGTCGACCACGGCAAGACGAAGCTCCTCGACCGCATCCGGCAAGCCAACGTGGTGGCCGGCGAGGCCGGCGGCATCACCCAGCACATCGGTGCCTACCAGTCGGTGCAGAACGGGCGGAAGATCACCTTCATCGACACGCCGGGCCACGAGGCGTTCACCGCCATGCGGGCCCGGGGCGCCGACGCCACCGACATCGTGGTGCTGGTGGTGGCGGCCGACGACGGCGTCATGCCCCAGACGATCGAGGCACTGAACCACGCCAAGACGGCCGAGGTCCCGATCATCGTGGCGATCAACAAGATCGACCGCGAGAACGCCGACCCCGACAGGGTGCGGCGCCAGCTGACGGAGCAGGAGCTCGTCCCCGAGGAGTGGGGCGGCGAGACGATGATGGTCGAGGTCTCGGCCCTCGAGGGTCTCGGCGTCGACGATCTCCTGGAGGCCATCCTGCTCGTGGCCGACCTGGAAGACCTCCGGGCCAACCCGAAGGCGCCGGTCCGGGGCCTCGTGCTCGAGGCCAACCTCGACTCCGGCCGGGGCCCGGTGGCCACGGTGCTGGTGGAGCGGGGCACGCTGCGGGTCGGCGACCCGATGGTGGCCGGCCACGCCTGGGGCCGGGTTCGGGCCATGCTCGACGAGTACGGCAACCAGGTCCCCGAGGCCGGCCCGTCGGTGCCGGTGCAGGTGCTCGGCTTCGACGAGGTTCCCTACGCCGGCGACGAACTGCGGGTGGCCCCCGACGACCGGACGGCCCGGGTGGTCGCCGAGTCGCGGGCCCGGCGCCGCCGCCTAGCCGGTATCGGCGGGGGGACGGGCTACACCGGTGGCACCAAGTTGGAGGACATCTTCGCCCACATCCAGAGCGGCGAGGTCACGACCCTCAACCTGGTGCTCAAGGCCGACGTGCAGGGCTCGCTCGAAGCGCTGACCGAGTCGCTCCGCAAGCTGGAGCGCGACGAAGTCAAGCTGGGCTTCGTGCATCGGGGCGTGGGTGGGATCACCGAGTCCGACGTGAACCTGGCCAACGTGTCGAACGCCACCATCATCGGCTTCAACGTCCGGCCCGACCGCAAGGCCCGGGAAATCGCCGAGCACGAAGGCGTCGAGCTCCGGCTCTACGAAGTGATCTACCAGGCCCTCGAAGACATCGAGGCCGCCATGGTCGGCATGCTCAAGCCCGAGTTCGAAGAGGTCGTCACCGGCGAGGCCGAGGTGCGGGAGGTCTTCTCCGTGCCCCGGGTCGGGAAGGTGGCCGGCTGTTACGTCCGCAGCGGCACGATCACCCGCGGCTCCAAGGTCCGCTTCCTGCGCGACGGCGTCGTCATCTGGAAGGGCGAGATCGCTTCCCTCAAACGCTTCAAGGAAGACGCCCGGGAGGTCCAGTCCGGCTACGAGTGCGGCATCGGCCTGGAGAACTACCAGGACCTGAAGGGCGGCGACCTCATCGAGACCTACACCATCCGGGAGATCCCGAGGGTCTGATCCCTCGACCCGAACCGGCGTTCTTTTTCCGGCGATGGAGCGGAAAAGGAACGCCGGTTCGGCGCGTCCGGCTGATGGGCTGCCCGCCTAGCCTGGCGCCGTGACCGATCGGCGGGACCTCTTCGGCGACGCCGTCGACGACTACGACGCCGGTCGCCCGCCGTACCCGGAGCGGGTCTACGAAGTGCTGGTGCAGCGCTGCGGCCTCGGCCCCGGCGCCCGCGTCTTGGAGGTCGGCCCGGGGACTGGTCAGGCCACCAGCCGCCTGCTGGCCCTGGGCGCCACGGTCACCGCCGTGGAGCTCGACGAGCGGCTTGCCGAGCGCCTGCGCTCGAAGCATGACAGTACCCGCCTGAGGGTGACCATCGGCTCCTTCGAGGACGCCGACCTCCCTGCGGCGTCGGTCGACCTGGTGGTGGCGGCGACGTCCTTCCACTGGGTCGATCCCACCGTCGGTCTCGTCCGCGCCGCTGATGTGCTGAGAGCCGGCGGCTGGCTCGCTCTGTGGTGGAACGTCTTCGGCGACAAGAGCCGCCCCGACCCCTTCGGCGAAGCCCTGCTGCCCTTCATCGAGGCCTGCCCCGAACTCGCCGCCGACCCTCCCGGCGCCGGCGCCGTCCCGAGCGGTTCCCACCCCTACTCGCTTGACGTCGCAGCCCGCATCGGCGAAATCGAGGCCACCGGCCGCTTCGGCGTCGTCCACCACGAGATGATTCGCTGGACGGGCCGCCACACGCCCGCCCAGCTCCGCTCCCTCTTCGCCTCCTACTCGCCCTGGCTCGCCCTCCCCGACGCCACCCGGCTCGAGATGCTCGACACCGTCGAGTCCCTGGCCCGCGACACCTCCAATGGCGTGGTCGAGCGGCCCTACGTCACCGCGGTGTACGTCGCCGAGCGGCGATGACGCCGCCCGGTTACGCCCTGGTGGGCTCGGCGTACGACCCGGAGATCCGCCAAGGGGTGTCGTCATGGCCGTCGAGCACCATGCGCCACCGCTCGGTGAAGACGGTCTGGTGGTCCTTGCTGCCGGACAGGACCGTGGTCGTGTCCCGGTCTTCCACGTAGCGCGCCCCGGAGACCTCGGCTTCTACGGCCATGGATGGAGGGTCGGCGGCGGCGTCGACGGCGGTGATCCGCAAGACCCGCAGCTTGAGGCCCCGCACGACGAGGCGGCTGTGGTGGCTCGGGTCACCCGGATAGAGCATCTCGGCGGCCACGCCGGGGGCGGCGATCG
Source organism: Actinomycetota bacterium (assembly GCA_030838785.1). Taxonomy (GTDB): domain Bacteria; phylum Actinomycetota; class Acidimicrobiia; order IMCC26256; family BP-133; genus BP-133. Next base: position 11,220 of record JAUZEY010000131.1, read on the forward strand.
CCTCGAGGGCGCCGTCGTCGCCGTCGACCGCCTCCATCCAGCCGGCGAGCGCCCGCCGGGCGGCGGCCTCGAGGACGTCGGGGGCGAATCGGCCATCGATGTTGGCCATGTCGAGGGCGGCCGTGCGGGCGCCACCGTCGAAGTCGACGTCGGCGATCTGCCGTACCTCGTCGTCGGATACGGCGGCCGCCACCGCCCGTTCGGTCACGGCCTCGTCGTGGAGGCGGTCGTCGGCCCAGGGCGACGCCACGATCGGTTCGTCGAGCTCGTGGGCGCCTTCCAGTTCCTGCTCGATCGACACGAGGAGCCAGCCGCCGGCGCGCCGGGCGAGCGTCCAGTACTCGGACTGGGTGATCAAACCGTCGGCGTCTTCGTCCTCGTTGCGGGTGACGACCTGGTTCGAGCGGTTGTAGACGACGTCGCGGAGACGGACCTCGATGTGGGCCACCACCCGGTCCTCCGCGTCGTCGGCCCGGTTGACGAGCCCGATGTACTCGATCTCGGGTGCGGCGACGACCTTCGAGACGTTGTGCCAGCCCTTCCGCTTGAAGTCGGCCAGGCGCCGCTTCCATTCGACGAGCAGGTCCTTGCCCAGCAGCGTTCCGAGCGCCGCGCCGTCCCCGTCGTTCCACGCCTTGATGATGTCGGCATGAAGTTGCCCCACCGCCGCCTTGACGGCCTCCGGCGCGAAGACCGGGTCGTCGAACGCCGCCTCCTCCGCCGCCAGCTCAACGGCATGAGCCCGAATCTTCCGCTGGTGCCGCCGGACCTTCCGGGACATCCCGGTCTTGGCCCGGAGGAACAGGTTGTAGATGCCCGCGACCACGAAGATGAGGATGAACACGATCACGATGAGGGCGAGACCCCCGCCGCCGCCGCCGCCGCCCCCGAAGCCGCCGCCACCCCCGCCGCCGAAGCCTCCTCCTCCACCCCCGCCTCCGCCGCCTCCGCCCCCGAACCCGCCGGTGCCCCCGCCCGGAGCGCCATAGGACGGTGCGGTGACAGCGACCCAGACCCCGGCGCTCACGGTGAACGTCAGCCGCGCCCGAACCTTTCTGCCCCGGATGCTCATGCGCCGAAGTCTCGCACCAAACCCGTCTGGCTTGAAGCGACCCCGGCCCATTGGCTGGTCAGCCAGGGTGGAAGGTGACGGATTCATTTGCGGCGCGGCCGTCGAGGTATGTCAGGACGACGAGCACGGCCAGAATCGGGGCAACAGGAACGTAGGCGAGGCTGAACGGCACCAATGAGGCGACGGCGCCGGGAGAGTTGTCCTTCCGAAAAGTCGAAGCCAAGCTGGCCGCAGCGCTCAGCGCAGGAATGTAGAGCACTGCCCATCCGCCGACGAGCGCGACCAGATTCCGGGACATCTGCCGCTGCATGAGGCGGAAAGAGCGCGAGATGGCTTGGACAGGCTGAAAGCCCTCCAAGACGAGAACGGTCGTCGCCGCCGACCACCAGACCACCACTGCGACCGCGCCTGCGACGGTGAAGAACGTCACGTAGAGCACTGCGGCCTGCGCCGCGAGCACGATCACGAGATCTGCCCGGCCTGCTGCCAGGCCGAAGGATGACGACCAACTCGGCTTCTGGCCCGTCGACGCCGTCGCGACGCCTTCCGCCAGCATGGCCGCGATGAGTTCGACGGCCAGGAAGGGAAAGACGAAGAGGACCGCGGGAATTGCGACGGCCTCGGGGAGGCGATCACCGGAGACGAGCCACAGGCCCCCGAGTTGAATCGGGAGCCCGACGAGAAGCGCCACCGCCACCATCGGAACCGGATGCCGAAGGGCCAACTGCCACGCCGCTCCGAGGAGGCTGAGCCCCCCTCCGCTGGCACCGGGCCGCGCATCCATTGCGTGCAGCGTACCGGGGTGCAATCGTCGCGGGCGTGGGGACCGAGCGCGAGCGTTTGCCGAAAGGAAAGCTGCGGGTGTCTGTCCCTCCGGCTCCAGCGCGACCGACCGAGGGCTGGTGGCGGGATCCGCAGGAGCAGAGCCTGATGCGGTACCACGACGGCACATCATGGACGGCGTTCGTTCAACGCCTCGACGACTCGGGGACGGTCCCCGCCGGCCGCCGTGTCGAGGTGGCTCCGATCGACGCCGCTCCGGACCAGCCGGCCCCGGAGTACCTGGCCGATCCCGCCCCCGACCCGCCCGTCCGGGGCTGGTGGCTCGATCCGGACGACCCCGCTCTCGTGCGCTTCCATGACGGTCGGCAATGGACCCACAAGGTCGGGCGCTCGACCGCGCCCCGTCCCGGCGTTCCTGGCTACCAGGGTCTGTTCGGGCTCGGCATGGGCCGGGCCGGAATCTCTCTGGGCCGTCCGCTGGCGCCCGGCTCTGGCCGGTACTTCTCCGCCGGTCAGATGTACTGGTTCGCCTTCGCCCTGATCCTCGGGGTCGTCCTGGTCCCGACGGGACTCGAGCTCGGGGGATGGCCGGGCTGGGTGATGGCCGCTGTGGGCGCCTTCTGCCTCTACCAGGTCTTCGTGAGGATGACGATCGGCTGGTGGAAGGCCGGCTACCGGATCCCCGGCTTCCGCCGGGACTCCACCCCCTTCGAGCGCTTCCTTGCCCTCGCCGTCGTGGCCTCCCTCGGCCTCTTCCTCTGGGTCTTCATCTCCGGAAGTCGCTGAGCGGGTCCTCCACCAACCCACCGCAACGAGGATCAGCGCGGCCGCGATAAGGATCAGTTCCCCGATCAGATGGGCCCGGGCCGCGTTCACCACCCGCCGGATGCTGAAGTAGCCCACGAGGAGCAGTGGTGGGAGAGCCCCCAGTGCCGCCAAACTCCCCCGGCGCAGTCCCCGTTCCTCCGCAGCCAACGCCGGGTTCGACCCGGGCGACCGATGGATCTCTACCCGTATCCTCTCCGCCGCCCTCATCTTCGGCATCGCCTCAAGGCGCTCCCTGTTGTTCGTCGGCAGCGACGAACGTGAGTGTGTCGGCAAAACCGCGGGCCGCGGCCCGGGCGTCGTCTTCCAGCGCCGGGTCGAACGTCGTGACGGTCACCGTGATCACACCCGGCTGCCCGGCCGGGAACACGAAGGCCTGCGCCTGGAAGCGGCTCAACGGCCGGTCGATTCCCGGGAGAGGGATCTCGCCCCGGCTCTCGCGGATGAAGCCGCTCATGTCGGAATCAGACAAGCGGAGCGGGAGGGTGGATGAGACGAAGGCGGCCACCTCAGGCGACCGGGGGCCCTCCGGCATCGGCTCACCACCGGGCGGCGGGCGATTCCCCAGGGCCAGGGTCAGGCTGAGGCCCGGCGGAGGGTCATCCGGCCCCGCCTCCTTGCGGGCACAGGCCGCGACGAGCACGATCCCGTCTCCTGCCGCCTCTTGGAAGGCCTGGACCTGGGAGGCGATCAGGGAACCGAGCGCTTCCTCCCCGACGTCCGATCCTTCGAAGCGCCGCCGCATGTCGGTATCGACACTGGCCACGAGATCGGGCGCCAGGAGCTCGAACTGGACCCAGTCGTCAGGCAACGCCCAGAGCAGCACGGCCTCCATGGCGCTTACCGTAACCAGCGGACTGGGAGGATGCCTCCCGTTTTGACGCAGGCGCCCCTGTCCCGCCGGGACCAGGGCCAAGGCCGTTTGGCGGGCGTAGCGGCCTTCGGGGCTTGGGCGGCTTTCTGCTCGCGGACGACCGTCTGGAATCACGTCGTCGCGCGACCAAGCGGGGAGCCGGCCGATTTAGTGGGGGAACTCCATTGTGTTCATCGTTGAATGCTCCCGACTTCAGTCGCCCCAAGGCCACCACCACCGCCTCTCCGTCGGGGCGCCGCCGCGCCGCTGCGCCTTGGCGGCGGCGCGCGCGGCCTTCTGCTCCTTCTGGACCTCTTCGGGATCGCGCCGGCGGACGACCAGCCGCGGGCCCGCCGACTTCGTCGGCGCGATGAGGTCGGTCCACTGGGTGCCGTCGAAGTAGCGGGCCTGCTTTAGGCGTTCGAGGGGGTCTTCCCACCAACCGGCCGTCGGTGGCTCCGGCGCAGGATCCGGAACCACCGGAGGCCGAGGAATCCCGAGCGCAACCGGATCAACCTCGGTCCTGACCCGCATCTCATCCTCAAATATCTGGGTCCAGCTTTTTGAGGTTCGAGCGCGGAGATAATGGGTCCAACTACTTCCGTCATAGTACCGCTGGTACGCAGGATCCGCGTTTAATGGATCTCTCCACCAGCCC
>JAUZEY010000139.1 GCA_030838785.1 Actinomycetota bacterium
TGCACTACGACCAGGTGCTGGTGCCGGTGGTGATCCGCCACTGGAAGCTCGAGGAGATCGAGGGCCTGTCGCCCGAGGCGGAGGAGGCCCGCACCCGCGTGCTGGCGTACATGGCCCGGCTGGAGTCCATCGCCCGCCGGTTGACCGAGCGCCGCCAGGCGAACCAGGGCGAACTCGTCGACGCCTAGCTCGCCCTGGGGGAGGCAGCTGATTCCCCCGAATCGGCCGGGAGCTGGACCACGAATCGGGCGCCGCCGGTCTGGGCGGCGTCGGCCCAGATGCGGCCGCCGTGGGCCGTGACGATCTCCCGGCAGATGGCCAGTCCGAGGCCGGACCCGCCGCCGTTCTCGCCGTCCGGCCGGCTGCGGGCGTCGTCGAGGCGGATGAAGCGGTCGAAGATGTGCTCCCGGTGCTCGGGCGCCACGCCGGGCCCGTCGTCCGACACGACCAGCTGCACCTGCGGCCCCCGCCCGTGGGCGCCCACCCGGCGCAGTTCGAGCCAGATGGTCCCGGCCGCGTACCGCTCGGCGTTCTCGACCAGGTTCCGCACCACCCGGGTCAGGTGGTCGCCCAGGCCCCGGACCCGGCCGGCCGACACCCGGGAGATGTCGACCTGGACGCGCCCCCGCGACCGGAGCCGGCCCGCCTCGTGCAGCACGATGTCGTCGAGGTCGAGCGGAGTGGCGCCGGCCAGTCCGGCCGGGCGCTCCTCGCTCCGGGCCAGGAACAGGAGATCGTTCACGAGCCGTTCCATGCGCTGGTTCTCCGACAGGAGGTCAACGGCGGTGGCTTCCCAGGTCGAGGTGTCGGGGTGGGAGAGTGCCACCTCCAGCTGGGCCCGGCTCGAGGCCAGCGGGCTGCGCAACTCGTGGGAGGCGTCGGCCACGAAGCGGCGCTGCCGTTCGGCCGACCGCTGGAGTCGGTCCAGCATGGCGTTCATCGTCTGGGCCAGCCGGCCCACCTCGTCGTCGACGGGCGACTCGCCGACCCGGCGGTCGAGCGAAGCGGTGTCGGTGATGGCGGCGACCTGGGACCGGATGACCTCGACCGGCCGCAGCGCCCGTCCGACGAGCAGCCACACCAGGAGGCCGGCCAGGAGGAGGACGCCGGGAGCGCCGTAGGCCAGGGCCCGGCGCAGCTCCGCCACCGTCTCCTCGGCCTGGTTCATCTCGGTGGCCACGATGACGTTGGCGGGCCCGGTTGGCGTCTGGCCGGTGAGCACGACCACCCGGAAGCTGGCCTTGGGGGCCAGCGGCGGGCCGTGGACGGTGCGCTGGAACAGGATCCGGTGGTGGCTGCCCTCCTCGGGATAGACGTAGATGAAGGCGTTCGTGTCGAGGTAGTTCTCGCTGGAGGCGACGACGCTGCCGGCCTGGTCGACGACCTGGATGAACACCGACTTGTCGCCGGCGCCGCCGGAGACGGGGATGACCCGACCGAGGGCGCCGGCCCGGGCCCGGGCGCCGACGTCCTCGGCCCGGGTGAGGTTGGTCTCGTCGACGTTGCGGACCAGGGAGCGGGACACGATGACCGTCAGGCTGATGCCGCAGGCGACCACCGCCGCCGCCACCACCAACATCGACAGCACGGTCGTACGGGCCCGCACGGAGGCCAGGAACCAACGCCGCAGGGGGCGCAGCCGGCGGCGGGGCCGGAGCTTGGCCCGGACCGTGGCCCGGAGCCGCAGGGCGGCCCCCGGCGTCGAGATGAAGCCGCTAACCGCCATCGGGGGCGAGGCGGTAACCCACGCCCCGCACCGTCTGGATTGCCCGCCGGGTGTAGGGGACGTCGACCTTGCGCCGGAGGTACCCGACGTAGACCTCGACAATGTTGGAGTCGCCGTCGTAGGCGGGATCCCAGACGTGCTCGAGGATCTCGGTCTTCGACGTCACCTGGCCGACCTTGCGCATCAGGAACTCCAGCAGGGCGAACTCCCGGGCGGTCAGGTTGAGCTCGTCGTCGCCCCGCCAGGCCAGGTGGGAGGCCGGGTCGAGCCGGAGGTCGCCGGCGGTCAGCACCGCCGGCCGGGCCGGAGCGCCCCGGCGCAGCAGCGCCCGGAGCCGGGCGGTCAGCACCACGAAGGAGAACGGTTTGGTCAGGAAGTCGTCGGCGCCGGTGTCGAGCGCCTCGGCTTCGTCGAGCTCGCCGTCCTTGGCCGTGAGCATGAGGATCGGGGTCCAGTGGCCGGCCTCGCGCAGCGCCGAACAGACCCGGAACCCGTTCATGCCCGGCAGCATGATGTCGAGGACGATGGCGTCGTAGCGGCCTTCGCTGGCCCGCCAGAAGCCGTCTTTTCCGTCCGCGGCAACATCGACGGAGAACCCCTCCGCCTCCAAACCGCGCCGTACCGCATTGGCGAGGCGCGTTTCGTCCTCCACCAGCAGGACTCGCATCCCCAGTTACCTCTTCCCCAGCGTCCCCAGACGTTGCCACCCAGAGTGCCACAAATCACCCAAAAGGGCCAACGGGACACTCCCCCTAGAATCCCGAGCGTGTCCAACCCCCTGACCAGAGACGACGTCGTCCACGTGGCCAAGCTCGCCCGGCTCGCCCTGTCGGAGGCGGAGATCGAGCAGTTCACCGTCCAGCTGGGCGCCATCCTGGAGCACGCCGCCCGGGTGGAGGCCCTCGACACCGCCGACGTGCCGCCCACCTCACACCCGATCCCGCTGGCCAACGTCGTGCGGGCCGACGAGCCCCGGCCCTGCCTCGACCGCGACCTCGTCCTGGCCATGGCGCCGGCGGCGGAGGACGGGCGCTTCCGGGTGCCGCGGATCCTGGCGGAGGAGGCGTGAGCGGAGCCGGCAGGACCGAAGCAGGTGACGACCTCACCGGCCGCACCGCCACCGAGCTGGCCGGGCTGGTGCGCTCCGGCGAGGTGTCGGCCCGGGAAGTGACCGACGCCCACCTGGAACGGATCGAGGCCCTCGACGGGGAGGTGCGGTCGTTCCTGTGCGTGGCGTCCGACACCGCCCGGGCCGCGGCCGACGAGGTC